>JACRGZ010000150.1 GCA_016234155.1 Nitrospirota bacterium
ACTGATACTGCCCTTGCTCTCGGTGTTGCGCATATAGTTATAAAAGACAAGCTTTATGATATTGCAAACTTAAAGTCAAACACAGACTTGCCCCACTTAATCAGGACAGATAACTGGAAGAAGCTTCAGGCATCGGATATCATCCAGAACTATCAGCTCGCCTCGCTTTCCAACATGCTCAAGGTTATTCCTGATACAGCAGTGATACCGAAGGATATCGGTGGTGCGGCGGTGCATGCCCAGTCATTTGTAAAGGAAGGTCTAAGGAAGCAGTGGGGTGATTTTGTGATGTGGGATGCAAATGCCAATAAGCCTGCGGTGGCGCCGAGGGATTTTTGCGGCAAGAAGTTTAGCGACATGGGCATAGACCCGGCGCTTGAAGGCGAATTTGAGGTAACCCTTGTGGATGGAAAGAAGATAAAAGTGGTCCCAGTGTTCCAGTTGGTAAAGGAATATCTTGGGGAATTCACGCCTCAAAATACTGCTGCAATATGTGATATACCTGATGAGGCGTTAATAGACCTCGCACGCCAGATTGCTAAGAATCCACGAAAAACCATAATCGCCACCGGCGCAGGAAATAACCATTACTTCAATATGCACCTTAAAGACAAGGCTATGTACCTCGTGGCTGCGCTTACAGACAATCTCGGACATATAGGCGGCACCTCAATCGGCAACTTTGTAGGGAACTACAGGGTATCCCTTTACGGTGGGATGCCGCAGTATCTCTATGAGGACCCCTTCAATATTGAGCATGACCCCACAAAGCCTTCAAAGGTTAAATTCTATATGAAATATGAGTCTTCCCATCACTACAATTATGGCGACAGGCCTTTAAGGGTCGGAAACAGGCTTCTCACAGACCCCGGACACATGCCCACACCCACAAAGGTGATGTGGCAGGCAAACAGCAACTCCTCTGTCGGCAATGCAAAGGGCCATTATGACGTTGTCATCAACACAATGAAGAGATGGGAGCTTGTTATGTACAACGACTGGAACTGGACAGGTTCCTGTGAATATTGCGATATTGTATGGGGTGTTGACAGTTGGATGGAGAATAAGAAGACCGATATGTCAGCATCCTGCACCAACCCATTTATATATGTTCTCCCGAAGACCCCTCTGAAGAGGGTATGGGATACAAAACCAGACATGGAGGTTTACAAAGGTGTTGCTGATGCCCTAACAAAACTCACCGGGGACAAGAGGTTTAGTGATTTCTGGAAATTCGTTGATGACAGAGAGGGCGGCCCCGAGGTTTACCTTCAGAGAATAGTGAATCTCAGTAATGGTGCAAGAGGGTATAAGGTAGCTGACCTCGTTGCAGATGCCCTGAAAGGTATACCGACCCTCATGCAGAACAGGACATATCCGAGGGTCAGCGGCTGGGAACAGGCGCGGGCAAATGAAGGGAAACCATGGTATACAAAGAGTGGAAGGATGGAATTCTATAATGATGAGCCGAGGTTCCTTGAGTGCGGTGAGAATATTCCTGTCTATAGAGAGCCAGTAGATTCAACCCGTTATGAGCCAAATGTGATTGTGGGGAAGAACCGATGCCTTAACCCTGCTACACCAGAAGATTATGGGCTTGAGAGGGACGGCAACAGCCTCACTATCGCTGAAAACAGGCAGGCAAGGAATGTCTTTAAGACCACGAAAGAGCTTCTCAAATCAAAGCATCCTCTCAGGGAATTAGGATTAGGATATGGCTTCTGTTTCAACACGCCAAAATACAGACATTCTGCCCATACTACGCCTATTGACACTGATATGATGACACTCTGGTACGGCCCTTATGGAGACATCTATAGGCATGACAAGAGGAAACCGAGTGTAGGTGAAGGTTACGTGGATATTAATCCACTTGATGCAAAGGAACTTGGCATTGAAGACGGCGATTATATCTGGATAGATGCAGACCCTGGTGACAGGCCTTACAAAAACTGGAAATCTGGCACAAAAGAGCATAAACTCTCAAGGCTCATGGCACGGGCAAGATACTTTGGTGGAATTCAAAGGGGTACGCTTAGGATGTATTTCTCCGCATATGGAGCCTCCTACGGGAGTATAGAAGGACACGAATCAAGACCAGATGGTCTTGCTAAAAACCCGAGGACGAATTATCAGGCTATGTTCA
>JACRGZ010000149.1 GCA_016234155.1 Nitrospirota bacterium
AGCTCTTCTTTATTGGAAAGCCCCCTGTCCCATATATATTTTGCAAAACACCTGATGCCGTTGCCGCACATCTCCACCTGCGAGCCGTCTGCATTGTATATGTCCATCCTGAAGTCTGCCATCCCTGAAACGAGTTCAGGGCAGGCTACTGAAACAGGTTCAGGGCAGGCTTTGGAAGGGTAGAGGATCAGCGCCTGGTCAAAACCGATGCCGGACCTGCGGTCGGAGTATTTCTTGCAGAAGGCGCTCAACTGCCGGACATCCTGATTTCTTGCATCTATCAGGATAAAGTCATTGCCAAGGCCATGCATCTTTGTGAACCTTAGTTTCATCTGAAAATAACCCCAAATTTGTCATTCCCGCATGTCTTAAGCGGGAATCTGGTTTTAAACCATATCCCCGATAGAAACATTCGGGGATGACAGTTATTAAGTTGCTGGGCTATTTTCATCCCCCTTTGTGAGCCGGGGCTCATGAGGGTTCATCTGAAAATACCTCTTGAAACCAGGGTCAAGGGTCAAGGGTCAGGGGTCAAGGGGAATTGACATGACCCATGACCCATGACCCTATATTTTCAGCCGACCATAAAGGTCGGCGCTACTCTTCCCCACGGATCAGGTCTTCATAACTCTCCCGTTTCCTTATCACAGTGTACTTCTCCCCCTCCACCATCACCTCTGCCACTCTTCGTCTTGAGTTGTAATTTGAAGACATGGTAAACCCGTAGGCGCCTGCACTCATCACGGCAAGGAGGTTGCCGGGCTCAGGTTTTTCGATCTTCCGGTCCTTTGCCAGGAAATCTCCGGACTCACATATAGGACCTACTACGTCTGCCGTTAAGTAAGAGCCGTCCTGTTTCTCCACAGGTATTATCTCATGATGGGCGTCATACAGGCTTGGCCTGATGAGGTCATTCATGCCTGCATCCACTATGACAAAGTTCTTTACCTCTCCGGATTTGAGATAGAGCACCTTTGTCACGAGTATGCCTGCATTGCCCACAAGCACCCTTCCCGGCTCGAATATCAACGTACATCCCAAGTCTTTTATCATAGGTACAAGTGCCTTGCCGAGTTCTTTCGGATGAGGCGGTTTCTCTTCCCCATATCTTATCCCAAGCCCCCCGCCGGCATCAATATATTTTATCTCTATACCTGACTCTTTTAACCCTTTAACAAGTTCCAGTATCTTCTCCATTGCGGCGACAAATGGCCCCACCTCTGTTATCTGGGAACCTATATGCTTATGGACACCTACTACCTCTATATTGGGAAGGGTAGAGGCAATCTGATATTCTCCGAGTGCCCGGCTTATGGCTATCCCGAACTTGCTCTTCTTGAGACCTGTAGCAATGTAGGGATGCGTCTTCGGGTCTATATCAGGATTTACCCGTAGCGCTACACGCGCCTTAAGTCCAAGACTTCCGGCTACCTCGTTGATCTTTTGAAGCTCTAAGGAGGACTCGACATTAAACATGAGGATGTTTGACTTCAGGGCAAATGATACCTCCTCCTCTGTCTTACCTATACCTGCAAATACTATCTTCTGCGGGTCTATCCCTGCCCTCAGAGCCCTGAAGAGCTCTCCACCTGAGACAATATCAACTCCGCCGCCCTCTGACGCAAAGAGCCTCAGTATGGATAGATTGGAGTTGGCCTTCACTGCAAAGCAGACTATATGCGGAATATCAGCAAAGGCCAAGTCAAATGCATGGTAATGATTCCGTAAGGTGTTGGAGCTGTATATGTATACAGGTGTACCCACCTCCTCTGCTATCTTCTTTATAGGCACCTTTTCACAGTAAAGATCACTGCCTATGTAATTAAAATCATGCAATATATTATTATACCCTTCTCTCCAAATCCTTAAAATAAGGGGTCAAGGGGTCAAGGGGTCAAGGGGTCGAGGATTCAAGTGTTATTTTTAGGTTTTCACTCGACCCCTCGACCCCTTGAACCCTTTACTTCAGAATTTTTCAATACACCTCATCAGCCGGTATCTCAAAAAATACCGGATTTATAAGGTTCAACTGGTTGATCCTCTCCAGCGCTTCACCAAATGACGCCCTGAGGTTTGTGCATTTTATCTTATACGGATGCACCTTATCTTTAATGCTGCCTATGTCAAAGAGTGTACTGAGCGCCGCAGGTGTCGTCTCCCGCAGGTTCTCGAAGTTGATGACTATATCCATCTTCGACTTATCTACTGCGCTGATTATCCTGTCCTTTAACTCAGTCGCGTTTATCTTATCCATAGTCCCGTGCAGCTCTATCAACAGGGCCTGCACCTTTGCGCTTTTCCTTACCTTTATATAAAGGTTATTCCCGGCATTGCTCACCTGCCCTGATACCGTTCCTATCTTCTCACGGATAGTGGCCAGGGCATTTGGTATAAGCCCTTCTGTCTCTATGGAAGGAAGCCTCCCCTGTAGGCCGTTCAATATTTTTGCAAGCGGTGACAGCCTCCCCTCAGGGACACGCTTCACGATCCTCCTGAATGCATAGTTAACAGCGAGACGATCTAAAATAAGTTTCTTTCTTGAGACCTTCCAGAAACTTGGCAATACCCGTCGAAATACAGATGGTATTGAAAAAAAACTGTGATATGCCCAGAAAAAACCTTCCTCTAACGTCTCCGGACTCATCAGCTTTGGCTGGAATACCACATGCCTCCCGTCATAGTTAGTCCAGTCTCTGTCAATTATCCTTCCGTCGTCGTCCATCCTCTTATATAAGTTAGTCCCAGGCAGTGGTGTAAGTATATTGAACATTGCAAGCTCTATCCTGTTTTCTTCTAAAAACTCTACAGTACGTTCAAATACTGTCTCATCATCATTGTCAAATCCGAATATCATACCGGTCGTGATCAATATTCCAAAGTCATGGAACCTCTTGAACTCCTCCCTGAACTTTTCAACCTTGTTAAACCTCTTATTTGCTGCAGCTAAATTGTCCGCTGATATACTCTCAACCCCTAAAAAGAGGGCGGTACAACCACTCTTCGCTGCAAGTTCGAGCAGTTCAGGGTCTCTTGCCATCGTGAGGCTCGCCTGACTTGCCCAGCTTATCTTAAGAGGGGCCAGGGCCTTAAAGAGCTGTTTGGCATATGCCTTATGTCCCGCTATATTATCATCCACAAAGACTACATATCCCTTGTTTAATCGTCTGACCTCTTCAATAACCTCTTCAACAGGCCTCAGGCGGAACTGGTTGCCGCCGAATATGGTGACGGTACAGAAGTCACAGGCAAAGGGGCATCCCCGGCTGGTCTGTACACAGCTCGTTGTCCAGTAGGCGCCGGGCTTTAATAGGTCCCTCCGGGGTATTGGGAGACCTTCAAGGGTTGAAAGGTCTTTTTCTACATACATTGGTTTCATCTCACCACGTCTGAAGTCCTCTATCAGTATTGGCCATATCTTCTCTGCCTCTCCGACGACTACACTGTCTGCATGCTCCTTTGCCTCTTCAGGACACATACTGACATGTATCCCGCCGAGAACAACCTTTACGCCCCTTGCCCTGAACTTAGCGGCTATCTCATATGCCCTAGTTGAAAGGTATGTCATGACAGATATGCCGACAATGTCCACGTCTACGTTAAAATCAAGTTCCTCCACACACTCATCTACTATTTTCACCTCTACGTCGGGCGGCGTATATGCCGCAATAGTCGGCAGACTCAGTTTTGGGAACCAGAATGCCCTTACATCCTCAGGCCTGTAGGCGAAAATAGATTTTTTGTTTTCGGGATTAATTAACAGAACTTTCATTTATAGCCTCCTTTGTTATTATAAATCAAATATCAAAAGTCAAAAATCAAAATGACAATAAAAAATTCGTAATAGTTCACCGCAGAGACGCAAAGACGCAGAGAAAATTTAGAGTCTATTCGCAATACGCTTGATTCCATCTCTTAAGACAGAAACATCAAATTTGTGTATTTCAATTGCTGCACCAATTATCTTTTCTGTTATTTGATTAATTTCCATACTCAGCGCCTCTGCGTCTCTGCGGTTAGCTAAACTTTTACGGGGTACCCACGAAGTGGGTCGTTTCATTTTGATATTTGATTTTTGCATTTTGATTTTTAAAATCCGGCGGCCTTGGGTCCCCCTTTCTTCCGCAGGCCGTCGCAACCAACAGTAACATCAGAACAAGTATATGCAGCAGGGCGATATATCTCACAGGTCATCCTCCTCTATCTCCCTGATCCTCTTCAAGACCATCTCCGTTGCAGTCCCCCCCGCCACACGCCTCATGTTAACCCCTGCTTCAGGTGTTATAATATCATAAATATCCTTTTCAAACCTGTCAGAAAATCTTTTCAGCCATGAAATCTCTATATCCTTTATCCCTTTACCGGATTGTATACAGTAACCTACAAGCTTGCCTGTTATTTCATGGGCCGTCCTGAAGGGGACGCCCTTTTCCACAAGGTAGTCTGCAACATCAGTCGCCCACATATAGCCCTGAGATGCCGCAGTTGAGGCGGCCTCTTTTTTCACTATAATACCCGATATAAGTTCCGTCAGGAGCCTTAATATAGAAGTAAGTGTATCCACACTGTCAAAGAGCGGCTCTTTATCCTCCTGCATATCCCTGTTGTATGTCAGGGGAAGGCCCTTCATTGTTGTAAGAAGAGAGAGGAGGTTTCCGTACAGCCTCCCTGTCTTTCCCCTCACAAGCTCCAGTACATCAGGGTTTTTCTTCTGGGGCATCATGCTTGATCCTGTGCAGAATGCATCTGGAAGCTCTATAAAACCGAACTCCTGGCTTGACCAGATGATCAGGTCTTCGCTCAACCTTGAGAGGTGCATGCCGAGAATGGCGCAGGCTGAGAGAAATTCAATAATGAAGTCCCTGTCACTCACAGCGTCCATACTGTTTTTGGTGATCCTGTCAAAGCCGAGCAACAGTGCCACATACTCCCTGTCAACAGGGAAGGATGTCCCGGCAATGGCCCCTGAACCTAATGGCATTGTGTTTACCCTCTTCAGGCAGTCTGTGAACCTTTCTCTGTCCCGCTCAAGCATCTCCCAGTATGCAAGCAGGTAGTGGGAAAAGAGCACAGGCTGAGCAGGCTGCAGGTGCGTGTAGCCTGGTATTATTACGGCGATGTCAGCCCTGGCCTTATCCACAAGGACACTTTTAAACTCAGATGTACAACCGATTATCTCTTTTATGACATCACGGAGATAGAGCCTAATGTCCAGGGCTACCTGGTCATTCCTGCTCCTTGCCGTATGGAGCTTTGCACCTGCGGGACCGATCTTGTCAATAAGCCTCTTCTCTATGTTCATGTGTATATCTTCCAATTCGACTGAGAATGAAAACCTGCCGTCATCCATTTCTTTTCTTATTCCTTCCAACCCCTTTACTATTGCCACAGCCTCGTTCTTTTTGAGGATACCGATCTTCCCCAGCATCCTGGCATGGGCGATGCTCCCCTCTATGTCATACTTGTAGAGGCGCCTGTCGAAGGAGATAGATTCAGTAAACTCCTCAACTGTCTTTTCAGTCGGCTTGGAAAACCTGCCACCCCAGGGCTTCTTTTTTTTCATTGACGACCCTTCAGCCTCAACGCGTTTATCCTGATAAACCCCTCTGCATCCTTCGGATTATACGCCTCACCCTTCTCAAACGTGACAACCTCCGGCCTGTATAACGACACAGGTGACTTTCTCCCCGCAACGATACAGTTCCCCTTATACAACTTTAACCTTGCAGTGCCTGTTACATTCTCCTGAGAGGAGTCTACGGCAGCCTGGAGCATCCTCATCTCAGGAGAGAACCAGTAGCCATAGTAGACAAGCTCAGCGTATCTTGGTATCAACGAGTCCCGTAAGTGCATCACCTCACGGTCCATGGTGATAGACTCTACAGCACGGTGAGCTATATGAAGGATTGTCCCGCCCGGTGTCTCATACACACCTCTCGATTTGATACCGACATATCTGTTCTCAACCACATCAACACGTCCTATGCCGTTTTCACCGCCGATCGTATTTAATTCTGATAAGAGCTGATAAGGCGACAGTCTGCGGCCGTTTATCCCGACAGGTATTCCCTTCTCAAACTCTACTTCGACGTATGTGGGCTTATCAGGTGCAGCCTCCGGTGATACGGTAAGGGCAAACATATCCTCAGGATATAGTGCCCATGGATCCTCAAGTATCCCTCCCTCATAGCTTATGTGGAACAGGTTTGCATCACAACTGTAAGGCTTATCCTTTGTGACAGGTACAGGGATGTCATGTTTCCTGGCATATTCAATAAGCTCACTCCTTGACTCGAATTCCCACTCTCTCCAGGGCGCTATTATCCTGATAGAAGGAGATAGCGCCGTATATGTGAGCTCAAACCTCACCTGGTCGTTTCCCTTGCCGGTGGCGCCATGAGCTACAGCGTCAGCGCCTTCAGCCTGCGCCGCCTCGACCTGCTTTTTTGCAATAAGGGGACGCGCAAGGGATGTCCCCATAAGGTATGTCCCTTCATATACTGCATTGGCCTTGAGTGCAGGGAATATGTAGTCCCGGACAAACTCCTCCCGCACATCCCCGACAACCGCCTTACTTGCGCCTGTCTTTACGGCCTTCTGCTCTATCGCTCTAAGGTCTTCCTTCTGGCCGAGATCGGCAATAAAGGCAATCACCTCGCAGCCATATTTTTCTATCAGCCACCTTATTATGACCGATGTATCAAGCCCGCCTGAGTAGGCAAGGACTACTTTTTTGATGCCTTTGTTCACCTGAAAATCCCTTTTCAAATCCCCCCTCGCCCCATAATCCCCCTAAATCCCCCTTTAAAAAAGGGGGACGTTTACCCCCCTTTTCTAAAGGGGGGAACCTGATTTCCCCCTTTAAAAAAGGGGGATTTTCATTATCCTTTGTGAGCCTGGGCTCATGGGGGTTCACCTGAAAATCCCATCTACCCATTTACCCATCCACTCATTCACCGCATCAGCATTTCCAGCAGCGCCTTCTGCATATGCAGCCTGTTCTCCGCCTGATCGAAGATTACCGACTGCGGCGACTCCATCACATCCTCTGTAATCTCTTCTCCCCTGTGCGCCGGCAGGCAATGCATTATGATAGCATCATCCTTAGCCGGCTTCATCAGAACCCTGTTTACCTGATATTTCTTAAACGACTTCTTCCTCTCATCCTCCTCACCCTCCTGCCCCATGCTTGTCCATACGTCTGTATACACCACATCAGCGTCCACGACCGCCCCGGCAGGCTCACGCATAATCTCTACAGTGGCCCCCGTCTCCTTTGCTATCTCCCGTGCCTTCGATACAATCCCATTATCAGGATCATATCCGGCAGGTGACGCTGCCCTGATATGCATCCCCATGACTGCAGCGCCCTCAATAAGAGAGTGTGCCACATTATTCCCATCGCCTATATAGGCGAGCCTGATGCCGGACACCTTGTCCTTCTTTTCGAGTATAGTGAGTATGTCGGATATGACCTGACACGGATGATGCAGATCTGTAAGACCGTTTATAACCGGTATGGATGAGCGCCTTGCCCACTCCTCGACCATCCCATGATCATATGTCCTTATGACTATGGCATCAAGATACCTTGCGAAGACCCGTGCCGTATCCTGGATCGCCTCACCCCTTCCCAACTGAATCTGATGAGGGGAGAGGTATATCGAATGACCACCCAACTGAATCGCCGCAACCTCAAAAGATAGCCGTGTCCTTGTGGACTGCTTCTCGAATAACAGGCCAAGGGTCTTTCCCATCAGAGGGTTATTCTCAACCCCCTTTTTCTGCATGGCCTTGAGTTCCCTTGCCCTGACAAGGAGGGACTCAATCTCCTTGGTTGTAAAATCAAGTACTGTCAAGAAATCCCGTTTCATCTGAAAATACCATTCACACCTTCATCCCGTCAAATACATCACCCAGCGTATCCACAAGCGCATCTATATCCACCTGACTTACATCTAACGGCGGGAGGAACCTCAACACCCTCTCCATCGTGCAGTTTATTATAACCCCCCTCTTGAGACACTCAAGAACAATCCCTTCGCCGTTAATATTCAACTCCATCCCTGTAAGGAGACCTTTTCCACGCACATCTTTAATCAGGTGAGAATATTTCAGCCTGAGGTCATTTAATTCATTCAGTAAGTAGCTCCCGATCCTCCTGCAATTCTCAAGGATGTTCTCATCCTCTGTGATGATCTTCAATACCTCTATGGCGGCCGAGCAGACAAGGGGTGTGCCGCCGAATGTAGAGGCGTGCGAGCCCGGGGTGAATGCCTCTGCCACATAATCTTTAGCCAGCATGGCGCCGATTGGAAGTCCGCCGCCTAACCCCTTGGCAAGCGTCATTATATCCGGCTCTATGCCGGAGTACTGATAGGCAAAGAGCCTTCCTGTCCTCCCGATGCCGGTCTGGACCTCATCAAGGACAAGGAGTATCCCATGAGAGTCACATATCTCTCTCAGACGGCGCAGATAATCCTTGTCAGGGATATTCACGCCGCCCTCGCCCTGTATCGGCTCAACCATTATCGCTGCCGTCTTATCCGTTACTCCCTTTTCCACAGCCTCGATGTCATTGTATGGGACATAGGAGAACCCCGGGACTAACGGATCAAAACCCTTGTGAAATTTCTCCTGAGCGGTTGCCGTAAGGGTGGCAAGTGTCCTGCCGTGAAAAGAATTGAATGCCGTGATTATTTCATACCGTCCGTTACCCTTCTCCTTTGAATATTTCCTGACGAGCTTGATCGCTGCCTCATTAGCCTCTGCGCCGCTGTTACAGAAAAACACCTTATCTGGGAAGGTGTTCTCAACGAGCAATTTAGCCAGCCTGACCTGCGGCTCAGTGTAAAAGAGGTTTGATGTATGCACAAGCCTCTGGGCCTGCTTCTGAAATGCGACAGTGACCCTCGGATTACAGTGGCCCAAGTTGTTAACAGCAAGGCCGCTGACAAAGTCCAAATACTCCTTCCCTTCGGCGTCATATACACGGTTCCCCCGTCCTTTGACAATAAACAAGGGGAGCCTTTTATACGTGTTCATTATATATTTCTTTGATTCCTCAAAAATCTCGTTTGGCATCATTGCAAAATACCCCAGTTTATACCATCATTCATAACACAAATGTTCTGAAAAATCAATGGCCAATCAATGGGACCTGCAATTCAGAGAGTAGACCATAGACATCAGACATTAGACATTAGACTCAGGAAAGCTTGAGGATATTCCAAGGGCTGATTTTTTACATTGAAAAGTCTAAAGTCTGAAGTCCAGTGTCTGAATTGCTGGTGTTCTTGAAAAATAGGAAAAAAGGTGATATGTTAATTTTATTAAGGTGAAAACTTAGCCAACCGAATCCCCAATTCTTAACATCTTTGCTGCATCAGCGATGCCCTTGCAATTTTAAGGAGGGACAAAATGAAACGCACATGAACCACGGGCTCACAAAGGGGGATGAAAACCAAATAAAGGGTTCAAGGGGTCAAGGATTCAAGGGTTCAAGTGAAGACGCCATTGCCGCTTCAATCTCTGCCTTTTCCCTACACTTGACCCCTCGACCCCTTGACCCCTTGAATCCTGATTTTCAG
>JACRGZ010000151.1 GCA_016234155.1 Nitrospirota bacterium
CCGAGTTTCATGGCGAAGTGCTTGACGGTGAAGGGTAGTCCGAGAGCCGTGTGAGGGAAAACCTCACGCACGGTTCGATGAGGGGGAACTGGAAAAACAGGTGACCGCTGTTCGCCTGTTCCCTACTCTACCACAAAGGATGATGAAAATCCCCCTTAATCCCCCTTTTTCAAAGGGGGAAACAGGTTCCCCCCTTTAGGAAAGGGGGACTTACCCCCCTTTTCTAAAGGGGGGATGGGGGGATTATGGGGGGATACGTCCCCCTTTTTTAAAGGGGGATTTAGGGGGATTATGGGGTGAGGGGGGGATTTGAAAAGGTATTTTCAGATGAATAATAGGAGGTGATTAGTTTGGCGGATAATGAGCTTCAGAAAGGAGAGGAAGAGGTGTCGGGAGAAGGAAGGGAGGAAGTTGCCATTAATGAGGAAATAAGCGTAGAGGCGCTCCGTGAGGCGCTTGAGAAAAAAGAGGCTGAATGTAAGGATCTGCAGGATAAATACCTCAGGGCACTTGCCGAGATGGAAAATTTCAGGAAGCGGCTGAACAGGGATATGAATGAGTCTGTAAAGTTTGCCAATGAGAAGATACTCTGTGACCTGTTGTCTGTAATTGACAATTTAGAACGGGCGATACGCCATTCTAAGGAAAAGAAGGACTTTGATGCCCTTATAGATGGCATGGAATTGACCATGAAAGAGTTTACCGGCGTTTTTGAGAAGTATGGGGTTCAATGTATAGAATCTGTGGGACAATTATTTGACCCGTCACGACATCATGCCGTATCTATTGTAGAATCTGAGACCCATCAGGATAACATTATATTAGAAGAATTTCGCAGAGGGTATCTGCTGAATGACAGGGTTTTAAGGCCATCGCTTGTGAGTGTGGCAAAGAAAAAAGAGGGGACATGATAAGGACTTGAATCCCAGTGTCATAATGGTTATAAAAATATGGGGTATTTCTAAATAAGGAGGAATAATGTCATGGGAAAAGTCATAGGAATAGACCTTGGGACCACAAACTCATGTGTGGCCGTTATGACAGGGGGGGAGCCTGTTGTAATACCGAATGCTGAAGGGAGCCGTACGACCCCTTCTGTTGTTGCTTTCACCGATAAGGGTGAAAGGCTTGTCGGGGCGATAGCAAAACGTCAGGCAATAACTAATCCTGAAAACACGATATTTTCAATAAAGAGATTAATAGGCCGCAAGTTTAACGCCCCGGAGGTGGGTGAGGCAAGGAAGAGGCTCCCTTATAAGATAGTTGAGGCGCCAAACGGTGATGCCCATGTAGAAGTGAGGGGCAAGGCATACAGTCCGGCTGAGATATCAGCCATGATACTTCAGAAGATGAAACAGACCGCAGAAGACTATTTGGGGGAGACTGTTACAGATGCAGTTGTTACAGTACCGGCGTATTTTGATGACAGCCAGAGACAGGCCACAAAGGATGCGGGACGTATCTCGGGGCTTAATGTATTAAGGATTATCAATGAACCGACGGCGGCATCACTGGCATATGGCCTTGATAAGAAAAAAGATGAAAGGATAGCGGTATACGACCTTGGCGGAGGGACATTCGATATATCAATCCTCGAGATCGGAGAAGGTGTTTTCGAGGTCAAGTCTACAAATGGGAATACTTATTTGGGTGGTGATGACCTTGACCTGAGGATTATTGACTGGATGGCTGATGAATTCAAGAAGGATCAGGGTATTGACCTCCGGAATGACAAGATGGCCCTTCAGAGGCTGAAAGAGGCTGCGGAAAAGGCAAAGATAGAACTTTCCTCCTCGATGGATACAGACATAAATCTTCCGTTCGTTACTGCCGATGCCTCGGGGCCAAAACACCTTACTATGAAGCTAACAAGGGCGAAGTTGGAACAGCTTGTGGATACCCTGGTTGAGAGCACTGTAGAGCCATGCCGCCGGGCAATGTCAGATGCAGGCGTCAGTGCAAAAGAGATAGATGAGGTGGTTCTGGTGGGGGGGCAGATCAGGATGCCAATGGTTCAGAAAGTGGTGCGGGATTTCTTCGAGAAGGAACCGCATAAAGGTGTAAACCCTGATGAAGTGGTTGCAGTCGGCGCTGCAATCCAGGGTGGTGTCCTGAAGGGTGAGGTTAAGGATGTGCTTCTCCTGGATGTAACCCCGCTTTCCCTGGGGATTGAGACCCTTGGTGGAGTTTTTACCAAGCTTATAGAGAGAAACACTACTATACCATCGCGTAAGAGTCAGATATTCTCCACTGCCGCAGACAGCCAGACTGCCGTTACTATAAAGGTCTGTCAGGGCGAGAGGGAGATGGCCGCCGACAACAAGCTGCTGGGGATGTTTGAGCTCATGGGTATTCCATCTGCCCCCCGCGGCATCCCGCAGATAGAGGTGACATTTGATATTGATGCCAACGGCATTGTCCATGTTTCTGCAAAGGACAAGGCTACAAGTAAAGAGCAGTCAATCAGGATTACTGCATCGAGCGGTCTGACAGAGAATGAGATAAAACAGATGGTAAAAGATGCGGAGTCACATGCAGAAGATGATAAGAGGAAGAAACAACTTGCAGAGGCCAGAAATGAGGCAGACAACATGATCTATTCCGTTGAAAAGTCTCTCAGGGAGTTTGGCGACAAGGTCTCCGGGGATGAAAAGTCAAGGATACAGTCTGCTATTGATACGGCAAGGAAGGCTATGGAGTCTGATAATCCGGATACTATAAAGAATGCCATACAGGAGCTGAGTACAGTCTCCCACAAGCTTGCAGAGGAGATGTATAAAAAGGCAACGGCAGAGTCTGCGGAGGGCGCCGGAGCCGGAACCGAAACCGGTGCTGCAGGGGGAGAAGAGGGCAAACCAAAGGAAGATGTTGTTGACGCAGACTTTGAAGAGGTGGATAAGGAAAAGAAGTAAGAAGTAAGAAGTAAGAAGGTAGAAGTAAGACGATAACGATTTAGTATTTTGTACATATAGAATTATGGGAGCTGATAAGAATTGGCCTCTAAGAGAGATTACTATGAGGTGCTGGGTGTTGGACGGGATGCTGCAAACGAGGACCTGAAAAAGGCCTACCGTAGATTAGCCCTTAAATATCATCCTGATAAAAATCCTGAGAACAAGGAGGCTGAAGAGAAGTTTAAAGAAGTCAACGAGGCATATGAGGCATTGAGCGACCCTGACAGGCGAAGAAAATACGACCTCTTCGGGCACGGTATGGAGGGCGCCGGATTTGGAGGGGCTGAGGGTTTTGGCGGTTTTGGCGCTGGCGGTTTCGGGGATATATTTGAGGACATCTTTGAAGACTTCTTTGGAGCAGGCACGAGGAGGGGGAGGCGTGCCCAGAGGGGCGCTGACCTCAGGTACAATCTTGAAATATCATTTGAAGAGGCTGCCTTTGGTTTAGAGACCAAGATAAATATACCCCGGACGGAGGTGTGCAGCGCCTGTAATGGCAGGGGCGCCAAATCTTCTGCAAAGCCCTCTGTTTGTCCTACCTGTAAAGGTACGGGTCAGATAAGGTTTCAGCAAGGTTTCTTCACGCTGGCCAGAACCTGTTCCCACTGTAATGGTGAAGGGCGTATTATTACGGACCCCTGTGACAAGTGCCGCGGGAGAAAGAGGGTACAGAGGGAACGCGGCCTCTCGGTAAAGATACCCCCTGGTGTAGAGACCGGTTCAAGGTTAAGACTTTCCGGGGAGGGGGAGGCGGGTATAGAAGGGGGACCTACCGGAGATTTATATGTAGTTATTACAGTAAGAGAACATCCAATCTTTACCAGAGAGGAAAACGACATAATATGCACTATCCCTATAAGTTTTGTCCAGGCGGCGATTGGAGGGAAGATAGAAGTTCCAACACTGAGGGGGAGCGTAACTATTAATGTGCCGCCTGGGACTCAGCCAGGCAGTATGTTGCGAATAAAAGGGAAGGGTATAGCGGATCTGAGAGGTTACGGCACAGGTGATCAGATAGTAAAGATAGAGGTTCACATCCCCAAGAAACTTACACCCAATCAGAAGGAACTTTTAGAAGAGTATGCCAGAATCTCCGGTGAGGATGCAGGTATAGGCAGCAGCGGTTTCTTCAAAAAGGTAAAAGACATGTTTGAGTGATAATCTCTCTGACCCCCTTTTGATAAAGGGAAACGGATTTGTAATCTTGCCCGTTTATTTCATTAAAAAAAATCAGATAAAAGAGAATCAAGTTACAATAACCGGTGATCTGTTAAAACACCTCCGCGACTCATTACGCATAAAAAAAGGTGAAAAGATCTTCTGCGTTGATGAGGATGGCGGGAAGTATACATTAGTAACAACGCATACGGGTAAAGATTTATTCGTTGGTGAGATAATCGGGAGAGTGGTTAAGAAGATAAGTCCTCCCGTTCATATACACCTGGCGCAGGCAATTCCAAAGGGCGCCAAATTAGATTTTATCATACAGAAGACCACAGAACTTGGTGTTAATACTATAACCCCTGTTGCGTCAGAGCATTGTGTCGTCAGGATTGAGAAAGAGAGGGTTGAAGAGAGGTTAAAGCGCTGGAAGAAGATAGCCCTTGAGGCGGCGCAGCAATCGAGCCGCATGGACATACCTGATATAGCGCTCCCTATCACCTTCCATGATTTTATATCTTCCTTTAAGAAGGGTGACTTAAATCTGTTGCTGTATGAGGGGGAGAAGAGAGTGGGGATAAAAAAGGTGTTAAGGGGTGTTCAGGAGGCGAAGGGTGTGGTAAAGAGCGTAGTAATACTTATTGGCCCTGAGGGCGGATTTTCTGATAAAGAGGTTGAGATGGCAGTTGCAGGTGGATTTACTGCCGTATCACTCGGTGAGTTCATCCTCCGCACAGAGACAGCCCCCATAGTAGCTATCTCCATCATCCAGTATGAGCTTGGGTATATGGGGTAGAAAGAAGTTACCCTCAGATGAAACAAGTCTTTGATGGTGGAGCTGAGCGGGATCGAACCGCCGACCTCTTGAATGCCATTCAAGCGCTCTCCCAACTGAGCTACAGCCCCGTAATGTTTTTCCTTACTCCAGCAATGTTACATTTATGCTTATTTGTTGTCAAGTATCAGATAGCTTCCTTTGCTTGACAACTACAATGTAAAAGGGTTAGTTTATTCAGATGAACCGTCATGAGCCGGCGGCTCACAAAGGATGATGAAAATCCCCCTTTACTAACGGGGGATTTAGGGGGATTATGGGGTAAGGGGGGATTTGAGAGGCTATTTTCAGGTGAACCATGGAGGGGATTA
>JACRGZ010000152.1 GCA_016234155.1 Nitrospirota bacterium
CCAAGTGGCTTATTGGTACCTATAATGGTTAAAGGGATAACAGGGAGGGTTAGGAGGAAGGGGATAAGATGGTAGACCCTCCTCCACCTGTCCCTAAAAAAGATACCCTCATAAAGGAGAATAACAAAAGGAAGGGTAAAGCTTATCTCCTTTGTCTTCATCGCAAGGACAGCGGAGAGAATGGAAAAGAGATAGAAAACCACTCTCGATACGGACCCAGAGGACAACCTCCATTTAACAAAGAGGACAACGGATAAAAGATAAAACAGGGTTGCAAGGGATGCATACCTCTGGACAATATAGGTAACTGCCTGGGTCTGGATGGGATGGGAGACAAAGACAAGGGAGGAAGCAAGGGCAATAAGACTATTTAGCCGTGAATTGTTAGTTAACCCGCCCATCTGCGGTGTCTTAAATGTCAGGATAACAAGCCACCAGACAAGAAGACCATTTATAATATGGATAACAATATTGACCAGGTGATATCCAGAGACATTAAATTGTCCAAAATGGTAATTCAGGGCAAAGGAGAGCTCACCTACGTATCTCGTACCCGAAAGGTCAAGAAAATTAGAAAGGTCCAGGATTTTATTATTTATAATGATACTGGTTCTATCATCAAAGTGGAATGAGGATGAAAATGTGTTGGAATATATTAGAAGGGTTGTTATAACTATAAGGGATAGCGCAATGACAGAACTGTACTTTCCAGAACGTCTCAGAGGAGAGTAAAACATTATTTCACCTGTAAATCCTTTTTCAAATCTCTGCTGTTTCCCTGCAGCCTGGCCAGCTTATTCCTGACTTCACCGGCCACCCTTTGATCTGAAATCCCCTTCTGCAGAAGAGCCTCATATTCCGTCATGGCCTCATTAACCCGTCCCAAATGGACCAGCGCATCTGCTAAGAGCCTGTGCCCCTCTATACCGTCCGGCCACATCAGTACGGCACGTTTGTATACATGGATCGCATCATCCAAGCGTCCCTCCTCAGTACCTTTTTTACCGACCTGCAGCAGTGCGGCATAGAAACCAGAATTCAAGCGGAAGGCCGCCCCGTACCATAAGCCGGCATCATTCAACCGTCCCTGTTTTTCAAGGATCAGCCCCACGTTAAATACGGCTTCAGGGTCCGTCGGATTAATAATCCATGCGCGATGAAACTGTTCGAATGCCTGATCCAGTTGACCCAGGCGTGAATAGGCTGTACCCAGGATCTCCCGGCTCAAGGCAGAATATGGTTCCTTTTGTACTGCATCGCCCCATAGGGATATATCGTCCTGCCAGACGATATTGCGCTGAATCGTCAGTGCCCCATAAATTAAAATAAGAGTTACAGTCCCTGCACAGACACCCCACCAGAGACTATGTATTCGATGCCTGGTCCAGTCCAAAAGCCGAACCAGGCCGGTCGCCTCCAGTCCCACAATCCCAACTATGGCCAGATAGGCACGATTCTCCTGTAACACTGTATACAACTGAATAACTGCCAGCGGGCTCAGCGCCATAAAAAACCAGGCCAGCAGGAAGGCATATGTCCGTTTCGTGATATCACCGGTACTTACCCACCAAAGAATCAGTCCCAGGAGACCAACCAACACGAGACATGCAAGGGCTACCGGCCATGCTGCAAAGGTCTTGTAAACCTCTGCCTGATGATCTATCGTCAGGTTCGCAGGCCAGAGGATCAACCCGATTGTCCTGACCAGCACCACACTCTCTGTAGCCAGTTGTTTCACGAGATCCCGGCCCACAGTCGGCGCCAGGACTGCCCCCAACATCACCTTACGGATCGCCAGATAGGAAATGACCACCACAACACCGATACCTGCCGGCACCTGTAAACGCCTTAGATGATCCCGCCACCCTGCAGCAGGACCTAAAAACCATTCGTACAGGAGTATCGCCAATGGGAAGGTCACTGCCAGCTCCTTAGAAAGCATGGACAGGACAAAGGATATCAAAGATAGTACCAGCCAAAGGTAAGAGTTGGAAGAGCGAGAGGACAAACGATAGCGCAGGTACGCATAAAAGGCCAGCAAATAAAACATGGCGTAGAGCTGAGATGACCGGGCCGTTACATAATTTACAGCCTCGGCATTAAAGGGATGGACCAGAAACAAAAGTCCCGCCAAAACCCCGACAGACGTCCTGCCTGTCAGACGATATAGCACCAGGGCCGTAAGAAAAGCCGTCAGGATGTGAATCAGTATACTGAGCATGTGATACCCGAAGGGATCTAACCCGCTGATAGCATAGCTCAACATGTATGACGTATACACCATCGGACGGTAATGGATAGCCATGACAGGGTCATCCCCGGGATGCATGGTATTGCTCCAGATATCTATTAATCGAGACGCATGACGGATCCCCTCGTTTTGGAGAATGACATGGGCATCATCAAAGGTAAATCCGTTATCAAGGGTGTTAACATAAAGGATGCCGCCCAGGATTGAGAAACCTATGAAGAGGAGTAATATCCTTATCTTAATGCCCATGATGTCTATCCCTCCTGTCTCCCCGCAGCCTGGCCAGCTTAGTCCCTGCTTCCTCGGCCAAATTTTGGTCATGGATCCCTTTCTCCATGGCCGCCTCATACTCCCTTATGGCCTCTCCTGTCCGTCCTGCATGGTCAAGGGCATCGGCCAGACGATAGCGTGCAATACCGCTATCTGGAGATAGCCGCACAGCCTGTGAGAACGCCCATACAGCTTTGTCCCAATTGTTTTGCAGCTCTTCTAATTTCCCCAACCTGAAATAGGCAAGAGTATATTTAGGATTCAGCCGGATCGCCTCTAAATACCACTTTCTTGCCTCATCATATCGTTCCTGCTTCAGTGCCGTCACTCCAAGATTAAAAGCTATGTTGGAGTTGTTTGGGTCCAGAGAATACATGATACGGTAATGTTCCGCAGCACGGTCTAACTGCCCCATCTTTTCATAGGCCCAGCTAAGGTTGTCGTGACTTACCAGTGACTTGGGTTCCTTTTGAACTGCATCGGTCCAGAGGGAGAGGTCATCATGCCATACAACATTACGCTGGATCGTCAAACCTCCATATATAAGGACTAAAACCAGGATCCCTGCCCACCCCCCCCACCAGAAGACCGGCCCGCGGGTCCTGGCCCTCTCCACAACCCAGACCAGGCCAATGGCTTCAAGTCCCACAATCCCCATAGTCGCCAGGTAAGCCCTGTTCTCTTGTAAGACCGCATGAAACGGCATTACCACCAGAATACTCACTATTGAGAAAAACCATACCATATGGAAGGCATATATCCGCTTCTTTATATCGTTTGATTGTCCCCAGTAAAAGATAAGTCCAAACAGGAACAATAACACGATGCATGCCCCTAATACAGGCCACGCCATAAAGGTCTTGTAAATCTCCACCTGGTGGTCTATCGTCAAGTTGGCAGGCCATAGAATCAACCCTATTGTACGAATCAATACCACACTCTCAGTAGCAAACTGCCTCACCAGATTCCGGCCCACCGCAGACGGCACGACCTCTCCTATCAAAAACTTCCGGATCATCATATAGGAAATGACTACGGCAAGACCAAAACCTATGGGGATACTCAGTCGTCGCAGCTTATCCTGCCACCTTACGTTTGAGCCTAACAGCCATTCGTATGCCACTACGGATAAAGGCAGGGTTACAGCCATCTCCTTGGATAACATGGACATGATAAAGGATAATAAGAAGATACCCAGCCAGAGTTTGGGGCGGGACGGTGAACGATAACGTACATACGAATAAAAGGCTATCAGATAGAACAGCGCATAGAGCTGAGATGACCTGGCTGTTACATAGTTTACAGCCTCCGCATTAAATGGGTGTATCAGAAACAGAAACCCTGCCAGACCTCCTATGGACAATTGACCTGTTAATTGATAAATTACCAAGGCTACCAGAAAGGCCGTCAGGATATGAATTATCAGATTGACCACATTATAACCAATAGGATTCACCCCGCCAATGGCATAGTTCAACATGTAAGAGGTGTATACTAATGGACGATAATGTTTCGACATGGCAGGATCATCGCCTGGGTGTTCGGTGTTAGTCCAAATATCTAAAATTTTCGAGGGAAGACGAATTCCCTCATTATTGACAATCACATGCGCATCATCGAAGTGAAAGCTATTATCAATGGAGTTGGCGTAAAGGATCCCCCCTACAGCCATAAAACCTATAAGGAGGAGCAGCATCATGTTACGTGGAAATTGCAGCATCCTACCTACCTCTTCTCCGGAATTTTAGTAAGCATAGTCCTGACCTCCGCTTCCAATTCCGGATCCTCGAGTTTTTTCTGCAACAGGGTCTCATATTCACCGGCGGCATCCTGATACCTGCCTGCTTTAAAGAGGGCATTACCCAACCATAGACGTACTTGATCAAGTTCCGGATCGAGACCAATAGTTTGGGAATATTCCTGAATAGCGTCACTGACACGGCCCTGCTTCTCATAAAGCAATCCGAGGGCCAGGTGGGCCTTATGAAACTGTGGGGCCAACTGGAGGGTTTGTCTGTACAATCGTTCTGCCTCATCGTACCGGCCCTGTTTATCTGTGATCAGTCCAAGATTATAAACCCCTACAAACCGCCCAGGTTGCAGACGGATCGCCACCCGGAACTGGTCGGCCGCCTCGTCCAATCTCCCCAGCCTGCGGTAGGCAACACCCAGATTATCCCTTGCAATTACTGAAGAAGGATTTTTCTGGACAGTATCTGACCAGAGGGTCAGTTCATCCTGCCAGACCTGATTGCGCAGAATGGTGCCTCTCCCATAGACGAGGATTATCATAATAATCGCCCCCCAAATCCACGGTTGCAGGGATGGGCATCGAATCTTAGCCCAATCCAAAAGCCGGGACATAACCAAAGCCACTAACCCTATCAATCCTACAACTGCCAGATAGGCACGGTTTTCCTGAAGGATGTCATGTAATGGTAATAATACTATAGGAGTCAAGGCTACAAAAAACCATGCTATCATGAAGGCGGTGAGACGTCTGTTCCGGCTGGGTGATCTGGACCACCAAAGGGTGAGAACTAATATCCCGGACAGGATAATCGAGTAACCCAGGACAGGCCAGGCAGCAAACGATTGAAAAGTAACCACCTGGTGTTCAATGGAAAGGTTGACAGGAAAAAGAAATATCCCTATGGTTTGCAACAGTACCCTGGTTTGTGTAGCCAGCCTGGTTGTCAGGTCTCTCATAATAATCTCTGGAATGCTTCCACCATATAGAAATGTCCTGACCATGATATAAGGGATTACTGTGGACAGGACGTATCCCGCAGGGATTGCATAACCCTGCAACCGGGCACGCCACCCCTGGGGAGAACGGATCATCCATTCATAAAGGAACAGTGTCACTGGCAGCATCACTGCCATCTCCTTTGACAGCATGGACAGTAAAAAGGCAGCAAATGATAATCCAAGGTAAGCATAGGAAAGGGATTTCCCACTTTCCTTTGAAGGTTTATCCAGGGGATGAAATTGCAGATAGGCGTAAAGGGATATTAGATAGAACAGGGCATACAACTGGGAGGACCTGGCTGTCATGAAATTCACCGCCTCCGCATTAAAGGGGTGTACCAGAAATAAGAGCCCGGCCAGGGTGCCTGTCATAAACCTGCCTGTGAGCTGACCAATCACAATGGCTGTAAGGAACGCAGTCAGAACGTGAATTAGAATATTTGCCAGGTGCCAACCTGCCGGATTCAGTCCCCCTATCCAGTAATTCAATAGATACGATGTAAACGTTAGCGGTCGATAATGCCACCTTAACCAGGACAACTCACCAGAATGTTGTTTACTGACAAATAACCCTGGCAGATTTTCTATATGATGCACCCCCTCATTTTTTACAATATAGAATTCATCGTCATAGTGAAATCCATTATCCATGGAGTTTGCATAGATAAATCCCCCGGCTATCAGATAGACCAGCAGCAACACCACTGTCTGATGTTTGATGAACCAAATCAGTCTGCCATTCCCCATCTTCCGGATGCCGGAATCAATCTCTGTCATTGCTGCACTCACTTACTGCACCGCACCTAATCGCTTCAACTGTTCCCTCGCCTTCCCGATGGCAAACTGGTTCTCGGGGCTGGACAGGTCCTGCTCTGCCACCAGCCTGTATTCTGCAATGGCCTGCACACGGTCCCCCTGTCGTTCGATAAGGCTTGCCATATTTAACCTGCTTAGGGCATCACCAGGATCAATGGACAGTGCCTTGCGGAAGTAGGAAATGGCCAGGTCCGAACGATTCTGTAACCCGTACTCCTCGCCCAAGATCACATACCCTTCCACAAAGGATTTATTATATTCCACTGCCTTCAGGAATTCCTGTATAGCCAGGTCCCTTCGGTTCTGTCGCCTGTATACAAGTCCCAGGTTAAAGTGGGCCTCGGCGATATCGTAACCGGATCTCAATGCCTCTATCAGCACTTTCTCAGCCTGTGACAGTTGTCCTGCATCATAGTATAACTTCCCCAGATTCAGGTAGACAAGGGAATCTCCCGGATCAAGGGAAATGGCCTTTTGATATTCTGCAAGGGCCAAACCCTGGCGGTTCCCTGAGCGATATGCCCTTCCCAAAAAGGTGTGCGCCCTGGCCAGGTCAGGCGATTTTCTTACCGCATCCTGCCATAGTGCAAGGTCGCTGTCCCATACGACATTCCGCTGATAGGTCAGACCCGAATATATGATGGCAACAAGGATTATCACCCCCCATTGAACTGTCCTCATCCGTGGAAAATATTTAGCGCCTTCTGAAAAAAGAAGGGCAAACAGTTGAACCATAGTGAATATTATTCCGGCGGCCGAGAGGTATCCGCGGTTTTCTTGTAAAAGAGAACCAAGAGGAATCAACACTGTTGGAAGTTGTGTTACAAAAAACCAGGCCACACCGAAAGAGAGTATGCGGGAAGTACGCCCTCCCCGCGTCATGCATATTGCAGCGGCCGCCACAAGCCCCAGGATCACGCCTAAGGCCGCAAGGGGAGGCCATGCAAGTATTGTATGCATCACAGGAATATAGTGCTCTATCGTCAGTCCGATCGGGAGTAGTATGAGTTGAAGCATTTTTACTAATACGAGCGGGGCAGTAGCCAATTGCGAGGACATTCCTCTGGCATAGGTATCGGATAAGGGGGTCCCGTAGAAAAAAACTCGCATCGAGAGATACGGGAGAACTACCGCTGACAGGAAGATGACTGGTATCCCCCAGGAGGCTGCACGAAAGAATCCACCCTTGGGAGCACGCCTGAAGGTGATTTCATAAAGATAGAGGGTGACAGGCACTGTCGCCGCAACCTCCTTGCTGAGCATTGCAAGGACAAATGTGCCAAAAGAGATCCCAAGCCACAACCTTCCATAATGAGCAGTATGGCGGGGTTCCGTTTCCCGTGGAGGGCGGGCCCGCATATAGGCATAAACGGATAACAGATAGAAAAAGGTCGCCATGACGGATGATCTGGCCGTGATGTAGTTCACCACCTCTGAGTTAAAGGGGTGGAGTAGAAACAGCATCCCCGTTATACCGCCCAATCCGTGAGAACCCGTTAATAGTGCCGTTATTAAACAGAGCAGGAAGGCCGCACCCACATGGAGCCCCAGATTGACTATATGATATCCTGCGGGATTGAGTCTGCCCAGTGCATAATTGATATTGTACGACGCGTAGGTAATGGGGCGAAAGGTGTGGGTAAACCGCTCTGAACCGCTTGAGTATATCGGATTGTAGAAGAGTTTAGGGATGTTCTCTGTGGATTGGAGGTAATGGTTGTTTACAATGTCATGCTCGTCGTCATAATGAAACGGGTTGTCAAGGGCGTTTGCATACAGGACGAGACCGAGTATTCCATAAATGAGCCCATAAATGAGGAAGGTCACCCACTTGTTCTTATGTGATACACGCTGCACAAGGTTCATCTCGGGATTTCTAACTCCCTTTGGAGTGATGGGTCCAACCTGACAGCATAGTCAAATGCTTGTCTGGAAGCCAGGGCATCACCATGCTCCTTGTAAAGGCGCCCTGCCAGAAACTGGATTCTGGGTAGATTCGGGTTTCTTTCCAACACCTGGCTTAACAGCCTTAATGCCTTGTCCGGCGAACCCTCCTGTTGATATATCATGCTCAGATTGTAGAGGGCTATTTCACTGTAAGGATAGATTCTGAGGGCTGTTTCAAACTCATTGCGGGCTAACTCCATATCTCCCCGTCTTTTATATAAAATCCCCAGGCTCGTATGTGCCCGTTCGAATAAGGGGTCAATACTAAGGGCATCCCTGTACTCTTTCTCTGCAAGGTCTTCCCGTTTTAAATGCATGTAGAGCCCGCCCATATCATTATGAAGGTCCGGACGGTCATTATTGAGTTTCAAGGCCATCTGCAGCTCGCTCGCCGCAGCATCCAACCATCCAATATGTTTATAGGCTATTCCAAGGGAGTGGTGAGCCTGATAAAATCCGGGCGCCTTTCTGACAGCATCCTGCCAGAGATTTATACTGCTGTCCCAAACCCGATTCCGCTCCCGTATTCCTGCCCCATAAACTACAAGTACAACTGCAAAGAGAACCCATCTGGCCATTTTCAGTTTCCCCTCCTGCCACCTTTCCATGCAGGTGAACAAAAGGGCTGTAAGGGCAGTAAATGCAAGGAATGCGATATAAACCCGATTCTCCTGAAGGGAGGCATTGAGGGGGAGGAGGATTGTGGGTAATAGCGTAATGTAGAACCAGGCTAATGCAAACCCCATCACTTTAAGATTCCTGTTTGAGGATCTGAGTCCCCACACCATGACTGCCAGGAGTACCGTCAATAATAACACGCCTCCCACAACTCCCCTCTCAAAGAAAGAGTTGGGTTCAGGTATGTCATGCATCAGAGTAAGATTCACAGGGAAAAGCAGCATCTGCCATGTAATTGCAAGGGCCTTGACCTGTAACACAAGGTTCGTTATCAAATCCCGTATTAAGACCGGAGGGCCTACTACCCCTATAACCAGCTTTCGGACTATCAGGTAGCATAGAGAGATCAGAAAGAAGGGGACCATACGCCTTGACAGCCCTTTCCAATCCCTGCCTGCCGAAGGGATAAAAATCATCTCATACAGGATTAGCATAAGCGGCAGGGTAATTAATATCTCTTTGGTCAAAATGCCCAGGAGAAACGCTGCCCATGAGAGATATCTCCACTGGAGTTCCTCCGCCCCACCCTTCACTGATGCAGCATCCTGATTCGACGGCCTGTACCGGAGATAGGCATAAAAGGCCAGGAGGTAAAAAAATGTTGCCATTACAGAAGACCGGGCCGTCACATAGTTCACTACCTCTGCATTAACAGGGTGGAATAACATAACCAGACCGGCAACAAGGGCTGGTAAGTTGGATCTCAACATTACACTTACGATGAGAAACACCAGAAACGACGACCCCACATGAAACGCCAGATTTACCAGGTGATAGCCAATCGGATTCAGTCTCCCTATCCAATAGTTGAGCACAAAGGTGGAGAGCAATAAAGGCCGGTAGTGTCCAGCCCCAAAAGCAGTCTCTCTGCTATTACGTGTGTTTTCATAGAAAAAGGTGGGGATACTGCCTACGTCCCTGATAAATGAGTTTTCAATAATCTGATGATTATCATCATAATAGAAGCCGTTATCCAGAGACGTTACATAGAGGGCCAGTCCTGACACAATAAAGATTAATAAAATCCACCTCTTCAGAAAAATCTTTTCTAATATCATCGAAATCGCTCCAGTTCATTTCTGGCAAGGGAAATAGCCGTCTGATTCCTTCCTTTGGCGGGATCCAGCGTGAGGACCTTTTTGTATAGGTCCCTTGCCTTAACGGATTCCCCTAACTGCTCGTAGAGTTTCCCCAGTGTAAGGTATCCGAAACCATCCTCAGGCTGGAGGGTCACTGCCTGCTGGAACGTATGGATCGCCTCCCTGGGCCTTCTAATTGTCAGGTACTCCTTTCCCAGTGCGATGTAGGCATCCGCATAGGAAGGGTTCAGGGATACTACCTTCTCAAATGACCTGATCGCCGGTTCGTGGTCACCCTGTTGTTGATAAAAAATCCCCATCTGCATCTGAATACCCGGCAGATTCGGATTTCTGCTAAGTGTTCGTGTATAAAGTCCAATAGCCTTCTCCTGATGACCCCCCTGTTGATAGATTGTCCCTAAGTTGATCAGTGCAGTTTCGTTGAAGGGATTGAGGCGAGTGGCTGCTTCGAAGGATTGAACAGCCTCTCCTGTCCGGCCATTCTGGCTATAAAGGAGCCCCATGTTGCTGTAGGCAAGGTCATACTCAGGATTAATGCGGATGGCCTCTTCAAATTGCCGGAGGGCTTCATCCGGCCTATTGGTCTCGTTGTAGAGGGCACCAAGATCGTTGTGTAAGACAGGGTCCTTGTCTTCAATTTCGAGGGCCCTCAGGTATTCCACCTCTGCCTGATCCAGACGCCCCTGACGCTGATAGGCTGATCCCATGCCAAAGTGTGGCCCATAGGAGGACGGCGACTTCCGGATTGCGTCTTGCCAGAGGGTAACTTCACTCCCCCAAACCCTGTTTCTATCCCATACCCCGATTGAGTATAGGATCAGTATCAATCCGATAACAGATACAAATACCACACGTCTCCGTGTCTGAAGAAGGGACTCTACTATAAGGACCAATGCCCCAATAATTCCCGCAAAGGCAACAGACGCGATGTATCCCCGGTTTTCCTGAAGCACTGCGGTGAGGGGAATAATGGTCGTGGGAAGCAGGGTCACATAGAACCATGCGAGAAAAAAACCGATTACCCGAAGGGCACGGTGTCGCGAACGCCAGAACCATAGCATCGCTGCTAGGAGGACTACCAACAGTACCAACGCCCCCACAAATGTCAGATCCCGTACAGACTTGACCATTGGTACCGGGTGTTCAATACTGAGGTTGATGGGGGCAATAAGCATCTGCCATGTGGATGCCAGTACCTTAACCTGGATCAGGATATTCTCAACCAGTCCCCTCGCCACAGCCACAGGTCCGACCACTCCAACGACCAGCTTCTTGATAATCATATAACCAAGAGGAATGGCTATAAACGGGGCGATCACTAAGGCTAAGCTCCTACAATTCCCCTTCCCATTAATCCCCACCCGTGAGGGGAGGGGGTGAGGGGGAGGGTGGGCTACGGAGATTTTCGTATGAAGAACATACTCATAAAGGATAAGGATAAGGGGTAAGGTAATCAATATCTCTTTGGTCAGCATCCCGAGTCCAAACGCTGCCCAGGAGAGATAGACCCACCGTCTGTCCCCTGCGATCTTCGTTATGGGCGCGGGTTCCTGAATGCCCTGTCTATACCGGACATAGGCATAAAAGGCCAACAGGTAGAAAAAGACGGCCATGACAGATGACCGGGCTGTCACATAGTTCACCACCTCTGAATTAAAGGGATGGAATAACATGACCAGACCGGCGGCAAGACCGGCATAGAAGGAGGTCAACATCAGGTTCACAATCAGAAACACCAGAAACGCCGTACCCACATGAAAGGCCAGATTCACCAGATGGTATCCTATGGGATTCAGACCTCCAAGGGCATAGTTGATCGCAAAGGTGGAGAGTAGTACCGGGCGGTAGTGCAGTGTTTCCACAGGACTCCTCGATCCGGTAGCAATATCTGTGAAAAAGGAGGGGATGCCGGTCAGGCTCCTGATCGAGGAGTTTTGCAGAATCTGATGGGCATCATCGTATGTAAAAACACTGTCCAATGCGGTTGAATACAGGATAAGTCCGGCTATTCCAAATAACAGCAGAATTCTTAAAAACATAGGACGATTATATTGACTCATCCTTTCCCTGTCAAGTTAGCCACAGGACCAAAATCCACCACCTATTATATACCTGTATATACATGCAGCGTCCCAGACTTGCTCGTCTCTACTTTTTTATAAAATTGTATTTAATAACACACCAGAGGGCACTGACCCCATCCTTCCACCCTATCTTTTTCCCCTCCGCATAATCCCTGCCACTGTAGGATATTCCAACCTCGTAAATCCTGTATTTCCCTTTTGCTATCTTGGCGGTAATCTCCGGCTCAAAACCAAAACGGTCCTCTTTAATGTGAATTTGTTTAATAACTTCGGATCGAAAGACCTTGTAACCTGTCTCCATATCCGAAAGGTTCAGGTTGGTAGCCATATTAGAAATTAACGTCAGAAGAGAATTGCCAAGGAAGTGCCAGAAGAATAATATACGCCGCTGTTCAGTCGTCATAAAGCGGGAGCCGTATACGACATCCGCCTTCCCCTCCAGGATTGGCCTGATCAGTTTATGATATTCCTGTGGATTATATTCAAGATCAGCATCTTGTATAATCACAATATCTCCGGTTACATTCCTGAACCCGGTCCTTAATGCCGCCCCTTTCCCCTTATTCTTATCATGGTAGAATACACGAATATTAGGGCCTTTCTCCATGCTTTTCAGTACATCCCGTGAACCGTCTGTAGAGTAATCGTCTACTATCACTAGTTCCTTATCCAGATCTACTTCCATCACCCTCTGGATAATCTCTCTGATTGAATTCACTTCATTGTAGACTGGAATGACAATTGAAAGCATCATGGCTGAATATGCCTATAGTAGATCACAATAGCACCATCTTTGTTGTAATAGATATCTCCTTTATAGCCTAATTTCGACTGTATAACTTCATGAATATAGAAAAGCTCACCTGGTATTGCATGCGTCGCTAATAACCAGAACGGTCTTCCTGCCTCGATGCACGGCTTAATATCTTCAATATATTCGGGGTTATTGCCCCGGTGCATCTTTCCAATAAAGACAGGAGAAGTGATAGACAACGCATTGTAATAATGTCGGGAATAATATTCAAATGCAAGATCTCCTCCATAGTAAATATATACCGGTTCATTGTCATTGCGCTTCTCCTCTAAGATAGAAAGCGCTGATCTCATGTCCTGGACCAGAGGATATTGTTTATACCAGAAATATCCCTTGTTATTTTTATAATACAAACCAGCATCTGCGACTGCCACAGGGATCAGGAACAAACCAAGATAGGCAACCGGTCTCAGGAGGGGAATTACCATTGATAACCGCCAGATGGATCTGATGCCGGATATAAACAAAATAATAAAACAAGGGATTGTAAAAAGGTTGACACGGTTTCCGCCAAATGGATACCTTTGGAGAACAGAGGCAATCAATAGAAGGAAGAAGACAATCCCCCAGTAAGCGACTATTCGAGTCCTGTTTGACCGGTATAATTCCCATATACCAACAAGGCTTAAAAACATTGCTATTGGCGCATATCCATTCCAGAAATAAACAAAAAAACTCCAACTCCCTGTTATCAGCCATTTCAAAAAGGGTATGGGTTCTACTAAGTCAGGAAAGGCAGTGCGCCAATAAGATTCTAATCCAGGGGTCACCTGATTTCTGATAACCGTAAAATATAGTATTAAAAATGAAACCATGATTAAGGAAAACGTTCCGACCCAGTAAAAAACCATCCTGTACTTTTCTCTATCAGGTATATTTATTTTCGAAATATTCTTTGCTATATCCCACAATAAAATGGTTCCCACAGAGCACAACACAAAAACAAGAGGATAAGAAAACCACAGGCCAATGGCTCCGGAGATAGCCAGCATGCCCCATGAAGCAGACCTGTGCCTTTGCTGTATGATATGCTCGGCTATGAGGATTAACAGCAGGCTAAAGAAGATATCCGCAGTATATTGCTTTAGTTCTTGTGAATATGCCATAAGAACAGGAAGGGCAGCAAAAAGAATCAGCGCCCCTATAGCCTCTGTCTTTCCTAAGAACCGCTTTACACTGTAATAGATTAAGGCCATCCCCCCTATGCTGAATAGCGCTGGAATGATACGCAAAAACCATTCATTATTCTTGAATAGATGAACGGATAGGTATATGGAGGAGATGAATAGAGGCGGGACAGGCCACTGCGTAAAGGAGATAGAGGAAAAACTGCCGGATGATGCAAGGTTTGCAACCCATGCCTCGTCTCTCCAGAGAGGCCTTTCACCGAGATTGTAGAGCCTGATAAACATCCCCACAAGGAAAATTAAGCCAACGAACCATGGTCCTTCAATAAGTGAGTGAAGTCTCTTTTGAGTTATTTTATACACTATGAATCTGTTTTTTGGGGCTATAGTAGCCAAAAAGCATTTATACGTCAACAGAATTCTTCCTGCCCTGCGCTATTTATGCGCCGTCTCTAAAATCGCTAAGTAGGTATCCGTAAGGTCAAATTTCTCAATTATCTTCAGGGCATAATTTTGGTCCAAACGTTGTTCAAATGCCTTCTTATCATCAGAAGTAAAATAGTAAAAATGAGGAGCGCCGGATGGGTTGTCTTTGCCAAATTTTCTAATCCAGGTCAGATTATCTTTAACGATATAAAAATTCATGCTTGGCTTAAACAACCAGGTAACCCCTAATCTGATTGTATCAGGCGGGAGGTTGTATTTACTTGTCGTTTCTGCTATTTGCTCTATTACCTTTTTAGTGTTGGCGTCATATTTCCAATTATTATAATATCGAAAATTGGCGCTGTTAATAAAATGAAGTATTAATGCGGCTGAAGGAATATAAAAAATCAAAACCATGAACGCCCTAATATATTTTTTATCAGAGTGAGGTAAAATATTTTTCCACAAGGCTAATACATAAAGGAAAAACATAGGGATAAAAAAGATGGCGGTCCTCTCGATTACATAAAGTGTGTTAAATAACAGATGCTGCAAAATAATACCTGCCGAACAGATCAGTAACATGAGAGACATCCATAATAAATAATTTCTTAGAAGGTTTGGCAAGTTTTCTTTCTGAAATGCAAAAAACAAAGTCAACCCGGCTAATACTAACATCATGATAATCCATATTTTTATAAAGAATATGGTGTCCCAATTCCCATATTTCTTACTATACAATGTAGCCGAAATCAAACTTGTCACTGTGTCTTGCCAAAAACCGTTCGATCCGCCAAAGTAAAATTCATCGAGCTGTTTCATTAACATAACAGGCCTGTAATAAATCAAGAATAGCAAAAACATACCTGGGAAAACAAAAAAGGCGGTTTTCAGAATATCCGGTGATTTTTTTTGTAAAATAACCTCACTGATCTCCAAGAGGACTAACAGACATATTGCTGTTAAATAGACATTTAAAAAGGTTAAATTAGCCAGGGTTGATATTGCCAGCATCGTAGTCGCTAAAAAAGATTCATACCTGTCTCTATTGCCCCCTAAGGTATAAATTCTTCTAAAGAGATAATATAATCCAAACATTAAGAAACCTAATCCCAATGCGTAGCCACGGGCTATAGATAGATAGTCCAATATAAACGGATTACAGATCATTAATAAGATTCCTGCTACTAAGAGCCATTTATCCAGGAATAATTTTAGTATCTTATAGGTACCTATAACGTATAATATACCCCCGATTAATGCGGGAAGCCTGACTGTAAATTCATGCAAACCAAATAATTTAATAAATATCTTAATCAGGAGAGTATTTAAAAGATGATTGTTAGACTTATTAAATCTTCCGGCATTGGTAAAGATATCTGAAAAAGGCAGGGTGGCATGAAACAGACAGGTTATGGCTTCATCGTGGGTAATAGACAGAGAATATGCCCTCATACCTATATAGAAGATCGCTCCGGCAATAGATAAATACGCCAGGCCTTCATATACATTTATCATTGATTTTCGCAAAGCCATAACTTCTCTATCCAGCATGACTGAACAAATGATAATAAATCACACACGTTAGGGAATATATATGCTCCTCCATCAAAAGGCGACACTATAGTAGATGGATAGAGTACTATTATTGTAATCCCCCCCTACGATCGGGATCGGAGATGCAAGGATATCTGTCAGGTCCTGTAGTTCCTTGGAGGACACGTGGATATTGGTCGAGCTGGTTACATAGGAGTAGGATAGACCGCAATTTACCTGATCAGACAGCGGATAGCTTAGCCCCCCTGACAGACCATACTGAACAGTCTTCCGGAACCGTTGAAATAGTGTTACAGAGTCTGGATTGGAATAGACGTAATAGGTCCCATTGGCCCCTAAATTGCCTGACAGGTCTTTTGTGATCTGCCGGCTATAATTTATAGACATACCATTTGACCGGTATGCAAAGTTACTGGCCATAGGGTCCAGATTCATACTGCTTGAGAAGCTATATGAGAGGCTCATCGAATCCCGTGGTGACAATTGTTGAGAGCCTGTGACAGACATGCTGTGACGATTGGTATCACTGATTTTCGTGCGAAAGGACCGGGCACCTGTAAAGGAATACTGCAGGTTTAGACGTGAGGGGATTCCTCTCCCCACCATAGATGCAGAGATGGAGGCGTTATTGGTCGTTGAAGTAGTTACCTTATTAAAAAACCCGTAGCTCTTGTTCAGACTGCCCCCTATGACCCACTCTTCCCACACTCGGTACTGACCTGAAAGAGAGCCTGCAAGACTGTTTCCTAATCCCTGACTCTGATAGTAGACACTCTGAGACCCAGTCCCACCTGCTGAAAAACGCATCTGTTTGTTCCGGATGAGAATATAGCTGAACCCGGCATTCAGGGAAGATGAGTACCCTGTCACAGGCTTGGTACCTTTCGAGATGTTGTTATCCATAGTCTGATTATAACTCACAGAGTAGGAGATATCCCGCAGCCGTCTAAGTTCAACGGCCGACAAATCCCCTTCACGGGTACCTTTTCCAACCTGCACGATCAGTTCGTACTGTTCCTTGGCCTCTTCAAACCTCCCCTCATCCATATAGACCCGGGCTAACTGAAACCTTGTCTGGGTAGACTTGGGTTGGAGCTCCAATGCCTTTTTAAATGCGTCAATGGCCTCCAAAGGTTTTTTGAGGCCAATATAATCCATGCCCCTGAAAAGGTAGGTCACATGATTGGATGGGTTCAGCACGCTCAAGATATCGGTCTCTTTCAGACTCTCCTCGAATTTCCCCTTATCATACAACTCACGGGCGGTGCGGGTATGTTCATACAATTTGGCAACATTATCCAGGCCCTTTAACCTGGCTTGGGTCTGCCCCATCATCTTTTCATCAGGTTTCAGTGACAGGACATTTTCATATTCGGCCCTCGCCTCATCAAACCGAGCATGGTTCTCCATTACCAGGCCCAGTTGCATATGGGCATTGGCATAATCCGGTCTCAACTCAATGGCCTTTTTAATAGAGGCTATGGCATCCTCTGTTTTATTCATGCGGTCGTATATGATCCCCTGGCTCATATAGGCTGAGGCATCCTCCGGGAAGAGGGCGATCACCTCCTTGATCTCACTTAGGGCCGCCTCAAATTCACCCTTTTTGATCTGCACATTCACCTCCCGGAAGTGGAGATCCGATTCTATCGTCTGGAGGTGTTTCGTGGCTGTTCCTCCCTCTGTCGTCTCTTTTCCCAGGGAGAGCACATGATTCAACTCAACGCGTGCCTCTTCTAACTGTCCCACCTGCTCCAGTAATAGACCTAACTGGAGATGGGCTTGAATAGATTTGGGGTTATTCTCCACGGCCCGCCGCAACGTATCCAGTGCCTTATCCCTTTGACCTGCCTTGCTATAAAGGACTGCCATAAGGAGGTAGGGCTGCACCTGCTTCGGCCGTAACCGGATGGATTCTTCCAGAGACTGTTGCGTCGCCTCTATATTCCCCTCCTCCATGGAAGTCCTGGCCTCTTCGATCACGGCCTTACGTACCTTGGCTGACTCGACGACCTCCAGCCACCCCCTGGCAATACCGACATTCTTATCTTCCGGGGTCCCGCTTCCGATCGGTTTTCCCCTTTCAATAACATCTTTAAAGAGTCCAATGGCCTCATCTGTCTGACCTTTCCGCTGATACAGGATACCTAATTCGACCTTGGCGGAGATGGACTCGGGATTCAGTTCTACCGCCAGCTTCATATCCTTAATAGCCTCCTCAAACCTTTGTTGCGTATCCTCCACATTTCCCCGTAAGTGATAGGCCATCGCGTTTTTGGGGTCTAAGGCCAATATGGCCTCGACACCCTTAAGGGCCTGGTCGTTTTCTGCCTTTCCAATATGCGTTTGTACTTGTTGGAGTAGCTCCTGGATACGGATCTGGCGCTTTACCCCCTCCAGGCGGACGGCTGCTAACCGGGACTCAGCGCCTCCCTTTTGTAAGGCAATGACCTTTTCATAGAATTGTCCGGCCTTTGCCCAATCTTTCTGGTTTTCATAAAATTGGCCCAGCCGCAGATTGGCCTGCAGGTTATCGGGGTTGATCTCCACGGTCTTTTGATAGGACTTGAGCGCCTGGTCTCGTTGTTTCAAGAGGGTATACATCTCCCCCATGCCAAAGTATGCATCCTCATTCTTTGGGTCTAAACGCACCACCACCTCAAGTTCGGTCACTGCCTCTTCTATCTTTTTAGTCCTGGCCAGTTCCATGGCCCTGGATAGATGCGTCTGGATCTCCTGTTGAAGTGTGGGAGCATCCTGGGCGTGGACTGTGGATGGGACAAAAAACAGATAGAGATAAAAAAAAAGTAAGGAAAAGAAAAAAACACGAATGGAAAGGGGCCCGAAGAGAGCCAGCGGATAGTTTCTCGGTTTCATGATCCGATCTATTATATCTGACATTTACCTGGTGTCAAAGGGATTAACATCTCATAGTCTGTATCCTCCTTCTTCTATCGGTACAAACCTAGCCGGCCAGAAAGCCGGGCAAAAAAAAGGGGAGAGGTCCAGGTTCCCCTGGACTTCTCCCCGAGTAACATAACAAACGATCAGTATTCCAACCGAAAATTACGGATCGTGGGCGCCTGTTACACTGTTGCCGTTATACGTAGAAGCTGAGACAGTCCCATGACCGCCAAACTCGTTGTGATTACACACTATACCAAGACTTCCACAAGTTTGGTTCAGCTCGCCGACCTGCATCCATGTGCCTAAGTAGACAACAACTTCTCCAGGGGCTACGCCACTGGCTGTAAGACCGAGAGAGGATGATCCGCTCTCCTCAGACAGGAATGCCTCCATGGTCTGATCAATTGCACGAATCCAAGGATCGCCAGCCGCACCTAATGGTGTACCTACTACATCGGCACCTGACCATGCAACATCAACAGCCTGATGCAACCTCTGCCAAATGCCAAAGGAACCACCGCCTGCAGTCATGTCAGCAAGGTCCTGATCCAAGGTCTGGTCAACATAGGAAAAATCTTGATTTCCAGTAACCCCTTTGTTGAGCACGAACAATGAATCCAGGTATTGAGCGATACCCTGCTCATTTGCAGCCTTGGCTACAGTACCCTCAGTCACTTTCTGAAAGAGATCCGAGATGATCAAGGTGGCCTCCTGCTCTTCCAACTGTGCAGCAGTAGAACTGGTTGGACAATGACTGTAGGAAGCCGCGAGAGGACTACCTGTCGCCTCGTCCATAATCGGAGGACATGTTACGATACCATAGGGCTCATTCGCGTATGGGACATAGATCGTCCCAGGACCGTAATTAGGGTTCTCATCAGCCGCTAGTCCCCATTTGTTCGCTGGCATTGGATCACCATGTGCAGTAGTAATAAACATAGTAGCACCGAATGCTGAATGGTCTGCCTGATCTATCATAACATCAGACTTGTCATATCCTGCAAAAGCCGGAGCTGCTGTAAGTGCCAGCATCCCCATACCTAATGCTAAGAAGAAAAATTTATTTTTTCTCATATTCAATTCACCTCCTTTCTTTTTTAATGTTCCGCCATCGGCGATAACCACCGTGGCAGACGAAAGTAAGATATAGCAAGGCGTGTGCCATAACAACAGGGAAAATTGTGAACTTAAAAGAATCACACTGATTTATCCAATATAAACAAAGGGTTATTTAGTTTTAACATTTTCTGCATTCCCCGGTTAAAGACCATGACAGGCAGCGGATGAGCACTCAAGCCCCCCTGAAAAGTCTGGTAAATTGTAGCCTTTTACCACGCTTCATCCTCCTTGCGTGCGATTCATGCAGACTAACCCATTGAAAGTTATAAAAAATTAAACCTGTATAAAATAGATACACCCCAAGTCTGGAGGTGGGTACTTACGTGACATCAATAAAACACCATGAGATATTTGGGGGTAAGGGGTAGTATAGTGGCAGGAAAACCAAAAATAAAGATGACAAATATTCTTGAATAGGGTATAACCTCAAATCAGCTTAATCAAAGAAGTGGAATAATACTTGCAACTTCAATATATAAGATGCGTATTATGTCAGATATCAAGAAACTGTTTCTGGTCCTTTTAATCAGTAGTCTCATATATTGTCTCATACTCGGTGGGTTCGGGACCCTTTACGCAGCCAATTTCCAGTGGATACAAACCGACTGGTCCGGAGGTGCGTCACCTTCCAGCACCACAGGCCATAATCCAGCTCAGAATGGGCAGACAAGCTGGAACCAATATTATAGCAAGGACCCGAACATAGAGGCATTATCCACAAATGGTCAACTCACACTCTCTCCCCTCTCCGCCTCCTGGATACAGGATACGGACACTGATTTTAACTCAGGGACACTAACCAGCCTCCAAATAATGGGGACGGGGAGTGCTGCCTATCTTACGTTGAACGATTATGTACCGGCCCTTGGCACCGGCGCCGATGGAGACCTGATCGTAGACGGTACAACAGCATCCAGTAGCTCAGACCTCCAGGTGCATGGTGCAGGGAATCCTCTTATAATAAATGGTATCAAAAATTACAACAAGGTATTTGTCCAGAATGGGGGCGTCATCAGTGGTAGTCCGGCAAGTCTCCTCTCCCCCCCTGCTTCTATAAATTTCAACTCTCTCTATGGATACACAGCTCCGCCCGGGGACAACTACTATATCGTAACCACCGTGGACCAGTTTGGCAATGAAACCCAACGAAGCCCGTTGACTGATAACCCTTATGGAAACAGGATCATCGGACTCAGGGGGTGGGCACCCTATATTACATGGAGTCCGGTAGCCGGCGCTGCAGGATACCGGGTCTACCGGCGGACCGAATATGTTTCTACGGACTATAGCTCCCCTGCCTTAGTCTGTTCCATTACAAATCCCGCAACTACATCTTGTCTGGATACCCTGCCGGCTCCTCAACCGGGGTCCCCTCATTTAAAACTGACGCCCGCCCTTGCAACTCCTGGCGTCTCCCCCACCGGCGGCAATTTAACGGACGGCACCTACTATTATGTGGCCACTGCCATTGATTTCTGGGGATTTGAGACGAACCCCGGGACCCAGAGGACAGTAACGATTTCTACGGGGACAAATACCGCATCTGTTAGCCTTTCATGGTCGGCCATTAGTGAGGCATCCGGTTACCGGGTTTATCGTTCGTCCACCAGCGGCATATACAATATTAACGACCCTAATTCCGGGATGGTCTGTCAGACCACCTCATTGAGTTGTACTGATACACTGTCTACCCCTATACCTGGCGCCCCTTCCATGAGTTATGATAATGCAGCGGCCAATGGCATGCTCCAGCTTAAAATAATTGGAACCCTTTCAGTGGATTCAACGTCTTCGATTAATCTTGATGGGATGGGATTCTCAGGAGGGGTAAATACAACAACCAGCACCCAGGGCGTGCCGGGAAAGGGCCCCGGGGCAGCGGGCAACAGGGGCGGGGGTGGCGGCTACGGGTCAGCAGGGACATCAAACAGCAATCCATTATTCCCATCGGCAACCGGAATACCTTATGGCAGTACAGTTTCAGTTGCCCAGTCTCCTTATCCCGGTTCTGGCGGTGCCTCCGGCAGTTTCAGCAGTCTTATTTATCAGGGTGGAACCGGAGGAAACGGCGGCGGGACAGTCCGGATCTCTGCTAATGACATTTCACTCGCCGGCACCATTTCAGCGAAAGGAAGCCCCGGACAGAATGCAAACCAGAATTTGACGGACCCGGGAGGCGCCGGCTCAGGGGGACTTGTATTTTTAGACAGCAATATACTGAACAGTACGGGACAGATCACTGCCATAGGCGGCAGCGGGGGTGTCTTCATCCCGTCTTCTGGTAAAAACCCCAGTAACTATGCAACAGCAGGCTCCGGTGGAAACGGGCGTATCCGGTTGTCTGCATTATCCGCTATCCCTGGTACTACCAATCCTGCGGCCTTCGTGGGAAATGCCGGGCTATATGAGAGTCCATCCCAGGATCTGGGGGCCGGCGGTGTCAGATTCACCAACCACAACATCTCATGGACAGGACAACTCAACGGGGGGAACATTAAGTTCCTAATAGCCACTAACAAGGATAATCAGACATGGATATTCTGTGGACCTGGCGGGGTTATGGAAAGTTCAGTAAGCCCCGCCTATTACACACCCGACCCTTTCTCTGTGGGAACCCCCATATGGGACGGTCACAACGGTGACAGATATATCAGATACAAGATAATCTTTGAGGCACCTGATATTGACCCGTTAAATAGTCCTGTGCTGGATAACGTCACCATAGGTTACGAATACAACCCTTTCTTCCAGTCTTTGGTATCATCTCCTTATGATACCGGAAACACGGCCAATCCAATAAGGGCGTTAACATGGGATGCTAACCTTGCACCCGGGACAGATGCCTCCCTCCAATTGAGGACAGGAGGAAGTTCTGCAGGTGTACTTGCGACAGACTGGTATGGCCCAATTAATAGTGCACTTGCAAACTCCGGCGTCATTGTAGCCAACCCTGGCTTCGAGTCCTGTACCGGAAGCTATACTATTCCACCCGGTTGGACTGCATCAACAGTTCCTATTGACGACGGATGCTACAATTCGGGATATACCGGGAGTTGGTCTCTCAGTGAAAGACGCACTCAAGACTATTTCTCCCAGTCCTTACAGCTCTCATCCGGAGTAACTTATACCTTTGGTGTCTGGGCCAGATCAGCCCAGGCAGCTCAACAGACTGCCATACTATTGGTCTCCAGTACCGCAGGTGGAGGATCAACCTATTGTACTAACCAGACGAATAGTACTTCATGGACTCTGTTAAGCTGTCAGTATACACCCTCTACCAACCAGACCATTTACTTAAATCTCAGGTCTACTGGTACCAAAGGATACTATGCATGGTTTGACGATGTCAGTGTTAGTGTACTTAGCACAAGCGGCCTCAGCACTATTGCTGTTCAGGATGTAAGTGGATTCTCTGTTGGAGACTGGGTAACTATAACTGAGAGTACGAACCCATCACAGGTTGAGCTCAAAAAGATTTCTGCGATTGATACCGCCACCAACCGGATTACTCTAAATTCCCCGCTTTTATACGGATATACCACAGATTCTGTAGTAACCAATACCTTCACTGACCCTCAGGGAACAAAGCCTGTTAATATTTTAAACCGGGATGGGGTCAACGACCAGTGGCTCCAATACAGGGTCCTACTAACAGCAGAAGACCGGCTTCAGACCCCTGTCTTCCTTGAAAATCGTATAGGTTACCTGCCGGCCGCCGGTATCTATCAACCCGATGGTGTGATTGATTCAAATGGGGATTGTTTACTTACTTTTGATGAATGCCGGCTTAATGGAAGCCTTGGAACCTTTGGATCCGGAGGGGGCGGTATATCAAATAGAAGTGTAGACCCGGGCTTTAAAAATGGCCTGGCCACTTATACAGTACAGATACAGAACGACGGTAATCCGGCCAGTGGTATGGATTCTATCTCAATCAACTGGAATACCCCATCGGATGCCTCAGGGGCATGGACAGTAGTCCTGAATGATATAAGTCAGAATCTTTCATCGCCGGTAACCGTCACCTTAGATCCCGGCAGCAGCCAGACTTATACCCTGGAGGTGACACCTTCGATATATGCCCCGGCAGACTCTGTTAAGACAGTCACACTGGACATCCACTCACAAAACGAATATGTAAAAGGGGATTCTATACAGGCAGTAACCACCATCAACCGTGCCTATCAGACTGATGGAATTATAGAAACAAATGGAAATGACACGCGGGACACCACCGGTAACGGGAATGGAGGATCAGCCTCTAAGACCTCTATGCCGGCAGATACAATGACGTATACGATAACAATTGAAAATGAGGGGAACATACAGGATGTCTACATATTATCCCAAACATCTTCCTGCACAGATAGTAATAACCTCGCTCAACCCCTTCCCCCGAACTGGAAGATCCTGATTAATGACGGGACAACAGATTATGACCTTGTCTCTGCAACCTGGACCACGACCGCTGTCCCGGCAAAGATCAATGCAGGCTCCGTAGTTCAGTACACCCTCAAGGTATTTACCTCAGGGGAACCCATGACCTGCACTACCATCTTAAAGATAGACTCTATTGGAACCGGCACAACGCAGGATTCCCTAACTGCAACGACCGTCCTCAGCAACGCCTACGGTGTAGACCTGTGGATTGAAGGAACAAACGGGGATAATCTCTATGACGCTACAGGAACCGGCGGTGGAGGCAACTATTCTAAAGGGATTTTGGGGGGAGTTGCCGGAACATTCGATATAAAAGTACAGAACGAGGGAAATGGCCCTGATTCATTTATACTCGAATGGAGTTTTGACCCACCTATCCCACCCGACTGGTCCATAACCATCCTGAACCAGGATGGGTCCACACTTTGTGCTTCTCCCTCATCATGCATTGTTCCTCCTTCAGACCTTGCCTGTATCTATAAATCAGGGTCTCAGTGCTTAGCTATCGCCGGCGAGGTTATTCCTTTAAGGTTACAGGTTTCACCCCCCTCCTCTTTCACATCAGGGTATCAGGATATTATCATAAAGGGAACATCCATGGGAGATACTTCAAAAGTGGATTCTATTCGGGCCAGGGTATGGGCTAATTCATTGACTATCACTGTGGCCTCAGTAACACCTACTTCTTCTACAATAACCTGGCCTGCCCCTCCATGGCCAGCAGATAGTTATGACCTGAGATACTCAAGGGGAGACATTAACAGTGCAAAGGAGATTATAGAAGACGGGTTAATACCTGTACCCAATCAGGTCAATTTCTCTAATGCGACCGCTGTGAGAGGACTCCCAAAACCCAAAACATCCGGAACCGAGTCCTTTACTGTCACACAGCTTTATGCCAACACCAACTACTACTTTGCCTTAAAAACAAGGCAAAACGGGGGCAATACATCAGTCATATCAAGCTGTAGCAATTGCCCGCGTAAAACAGATAGCTCCTCAGATTTAACACCGCCTTCAGCCGTCAGTGACCTGGTGGTTACTTCCGGCACAGCAGATTCAGAAACACTCTGCTGGACTGCACCCTATGACGACAACCCCAGTACCCCTGTTACAGGATATGTCCTGAAATATTCTACCAAAAAGATTGTGGATGGTATCACACCTGGCATGGGGGAGGTACTGTTCAGTAATGCGACTACTATAGATGACCTCGGGATACCCAAGTCCCCGGGGACCCAAGAATGCTACAAAGTAAAGGTAAACAACATCATATCGCAAAATGATCGTACCCCTAATACACAGTTCTTTTTTGCCCTGAAGTCAGGAGACGAAAATCAAGCCGGTAACGATGGCATCCTCAATACCCAGGACGATAACCTCTCCTCCATATCCAATGTAGCCCAGGGACTGACGGCGATGTCTTCAAACGCCTATAATATGGTTTCAGTTCCCAAGGTCCCAAACCCTAATTCCCCAGCGGATGTCTTTGGGGATGATGTGGGCTCACCCCTCTATCTCTATTGGTGGGATTCCCGGGGGGTCGGTCACGACCAGGGATGCTATGATGGCCTGCCGAATCAGTTTAATCCCAATAATGTGAACCCGCCCTGTACACAGATCACTGCAATACAGGAAGGCAAAGGGTACTTTCTCTGGTCTCCCCGACAGGATGTTGTCCTCGATGCCCCGGTTGGCTCATCTGAGGTTACTCCAGCTTCCTGTACTAATGAACTCAATCAGAGTTTTAACTGTTATGTTTACACCCTTAAGGAAGGGTGGAATACGATAGGTAATCCATTTGGAAAAGAGGTGGATGTCAGCGCTGTAAGGATCAGGGAAACAAAACAGCAGGAATTGACTACCACTATTACTACGGCACCATTCCTGCAAGCAGTTAACAATAACTGGATAGGGAATGCAATCTATTCTTATAACGGGACAGCCTATTCGTACGACATTTGTGATAATACAGGCTGTAATCCTGTGTTGCAGTCATGGAAGAGTTACTGGGTATGGCTGTATAGCCAGGGTGGAGCCGGCGAGATTACTACGTATTACCTGCTGATACCAATGCCGTAAGTCCCCCCCCTTCCCCCTTTATTAACCGGGGAAGGGGGGGATTGAAAGGATAATGTTGAAAAAGGGCACATGAAGCTGCAAAATATCATCTTATACATACTTATAGCCCTATTCTTATCTGGAAGTTCGGGATATGCCATGGCTGCCCAAGGTATGATTGATGATTGGGGAGTCACTGTTTCTGTCTCTACACCATACCCGACAGTTCCCGGAGGGATCGTATCAATCCCCCTGTCAGCCGGCATAAGAACTGGTGCATCAGATAAATATGACAATGCTATGGACACTGTCTCGTTTCTAAGTGCTGACGCCCCATTGCAGGCTCATTTTCCACATGGTGCTGTTATAAAAGATAATAATGCCGGAGGAGTGGCAGGATGGGACTGCCCCAATCCAGAGAGTGGATACAACCCTTACCAATGCTCACTCTGGCGGGACTTCAGGGCGCTGAATCAGACAGTCACATGGGACTTCGAGGTTGTTTCCACGATCAATGGGGCTACGATTTCCCTGAACTGGCAGATAGATGGCGGGCCTATAGATCCATCAGAAATTGAGCTTACCCTTGTAGATCTTTCGGCAACTCCCCCGATGCCGCCAATGAGACTTGACGGGTCATCACAGTATCAATATACAAACTTTTTTGCTGCTGGCAATAAATTTGGTCTGCGGAAATTTGAGATACGGATGAAGACCTCCGGACTTTTCATTACTCCACCGACCCTCCAGCCCGGGGTATTGAATTCCTCTTATAGCGAATCTCTGCAAGCGATTGGTGGAAATGTCATGTGGAGTTTAGAAAGCGGAGATTTGCCGCCTGGGCTTCGACTAGATACCTCCTCCGGTCAGATTGAGGGTATCCCTCAAAGTGAAGGGGTTTATTCATTTACAGTCCGGGCTATTGATCCTGTCATAGGAAACCAGGCAAGTCATAATTATACATTACAGATTCTTCCTCCACTCATTATCACGACTCCGGATCTGCCCGGAGGAGAACTCTATTCCTCTTATTCTGAGACACTCGGGGTTTCGGGAGGTACCCCACCTTTTACCTGGAAACTATCTTCCGGATCCCTTCCTGAGGGGATCTCTTTGGATAAGGATTCCGGAACCCTTTCAGGAGACCTGTCTGTACCGGGGATATTCGATTTTGCAATCCAGGTCGGAGATTCCGTCGGGGCAAAGACAATCCGCACATACCATATCCTCGTAACAGAGCAGGCAGATACAACTCCCCCGACGGCCATCTCAGATCTTCGGGTGCTCTATACGACACCTTCAACAGCAATCCTGGCATGGTCAGCGCCTCAGGATGACAGCATCACCGGAACAGCAGCAGCCTATGACCTTCGTTATTCAAAGGACTGTCCCGCAGGTCAGGACATGACATGGTGGGACACTGCACTTCAAGCCATAGGAGAACCAAGACCCCAGTCAGCGACACTCCATACTTATACCCTTGGGGGGGTGGAGGCTGGTCAAAACTACTGTGCAGCCATACAAAGCATGGATGCATCTGGCCATGTCTCGGCAAATTCTAATGTTGTCAGATTCCCTGATGGATCATCTCAGTACGACACCAATTTCTCCGTATTAACAACACGGCAGTATCACGTTCAAAAGGGATATAACCTTATTTCAATACCAATGATTGCTCTGCCCAGTGACACCTCTATTTTTGAAAACGCCATCGGGGGGACAGCATCTGTCTACCGCTGGTACTCAGCCTATCCGGGGCTGACCGAGGCGCAGTGGTACATGGAGGGCAACGTTCATCCAGGCTATGGCTACTTCCTTTATGTTCCGGATCAGGGGATAACCCTGGACATCACTGGAATGGAGATAAACGACTCCCAATACATCGTTCGTCTCCAGGGAGGATGGAATATGATAGGAAATCCCTATGAAGTGGATATCACACTCAAGGATGTCTTGATAAGAGAAGTCAAAGATACAGGGGATGGAAAATCCAAGTCCTTTGAGGATGCTGCCAAATCAGGGTTAGTAGGCAATTCCCTCTATGCCTTCAATGGCCTAGACTATGAGTTCCTCGCGGTCAATGACGATCCCCCTGCCGTCTTGAAACCGTGGGCCGGATTCTGGTTGTATGTACAAGAAGGTAAAGACTATGAAATGATATTCAGGAAGCCACAAAAATGAATATGAATAAAAAAGACAGGACCAAAATCACTATCATTAACACCCTTCTTCTAATAATGACTATGACCTTCCGGGCATACCCGGTTTGGGCTGACACATCACAGATCATCCTGGAAGTTTCAGTCCCGTTAGAGGATACCACCGGCGCCGGTATCACTAAGGCATATAATCGCCTTGTCCTCGGAGTCCACCCTGAGGCTACAGGGAATTACGACCCTCAATGGGACACCCCTGCCTTTTTCAGCACACCAGACCCTGAAAATCCGCCTCTTTTGAGGGCATATTTTGAACATCCTGAATATGCATCAAACCAGAAAGAGTTATGGCGGGATATTCGATCCGATACCGGTGGCTCACAGAAAACATGGGATATGGCAGTTGTCTTAGCCCCCTCGGAGATTGGGAAGGCGATCACTCTATCGTGGGCTCTCTCTCCCTCCCTGCTGACATCTAAAGATAAGATAACCCTACTGGATCAGAATTCTCAATCCAGCATAGACATGCGAAGACAGTCCTCCTACAGTTTTGTCAATGGCTCGTCATCTCCAAAAATGTTATCGGTGACTATCAACTCATCAAAGGGTTCTTCCAGTAGTGGATCGGGTAACTTTGGATGCGGTACAGTAAAGCGGGACGACTTCAATAAACCGGGCACTGGAACTACGATACCGATACTGATAAATTTATTAATTCTGTTAAGCCCTGTTCTGCTTCGTCTTAGGCCATTACGATCAAATTCAACAAACTAAGACTTGACAGGGGAGAGAGCAACAAATTATAATATCCTGAATTTTTCCATGAAGAATATTGTCATCAGAAAAACATCAAAAATATTTGTTGTTCACCTCCTTCTCGTCTGCATACTCCTTTGGCCTGGGAGGATGGCCCTAACCCAGCTCTCTCAACCGCCTCCGCCTCCACCTGTCCCTGGAATGCCATCGATTCTGGAGGATATCAGGAATACACGCCATAATCTCTCATCTGTTCCTCCACCGGACACAGCAATATTCGAGAAACTCTATGGACCCGGAGTACAACGGCGGGTCTTCACTGTTGAAACAACAGAGGTGTGTATATTCTGCCACACCCCCCATGGGGCCTCTGTTGAGACGGCATCGCAGATCAACGCACCTCTATGGAACCGCAGCCTTTCGACCGCACGATATATCCTCTATGATCAGGTCTGGAGTACCAGTTTTGAAGGATATGAAATCGGCCCGAAACCAAATGCGCCAACAGGATATTCCAGACTTTGTCTTTCATGTCATGATGGAACCATCGCATTGGGCACCATTATCAATGCACCAGGGTCAGGTGGTTATAATAATCAGGGCTTTCTTATGACCTATGCCCCAAGTCAGAGTCCGGCAGGTGGGGCCTTTGGAAGGATACCGGTAGGCTCTGGTCCCTCTACCGGGGATACCCGCCTCATCGGGACGAACCTTCAGAACGACCACCCGATCTCCTTTGTTTTCGATTCCGTCCTGGCCAACAGGGATGAAGAACTGGTCGACCCGGGACCGGCGTTGGTTCCACCTGCAAAGGTCAGCGATTCTACACCTATCTCCCCCCTTAGACGTTATCCGGGAATGGATCCATACCAATTCGATTCGGTCCAGTGCACCTCGTGCCACAACCCCCATGCGGCTGCTTATCCAAAGTTTCTGAGGGCCGGTTATTTCAATAATGATCCGAATGATCCGAATTACGCCACTGGATCGAGCAAACTCCTCTGCCTCTATTGTCATGATAAACCAGGATGGGTGGGCAGCTCCCATGATACCGATACCTTCAAACCGCCTCCAAGCCCGACTGCGGCTAACCCCTATAACTATGACGGTGAACATACTGTAGGCCAGTATGCCTGCAGGGCATGCCATGACCCTCACACTGTCCAGGGTGCAAGACGGCTTTTAAGGGAAGGGGTAGATGCTAACAATAATTTTGCTATTGAGAATACCTGTTTCCAGTGCCATAAACCCTCCTCAGAGCTTGCAGGGGGTTCAGGGCCATTTCCTCCGGATATACGCAGCGAATTTCAGAAAGATACAAACTCCACAGGCAATGGCACTGCTATGAATCTCACCCTGAGTCAGACTCATGAGCCGGTCTTTGTGGCACGGCCCCAGGAGGGGGTCGAACTTTTTAGCCCAGCCCCTCCCCTCTTTAATGAATATCTACCTGGTACAGCACTGCCGGATACTGCACATGTCGAATGTGTGGACTGCCATAATCCACACCAGGTGAGAAAAGAGAACCGTCTCAAGGGAATGAAAGGGATAGATATCAACGGCAATATAGTAGGGGCCAAAATTCCTGGAAACAGCCGCGAGCCTTATGTCTTCGAGGTCTGCTTCCGTTGCCATGGGAACAGTTACACCAACCTCTTTGTCGGAGACCGGTTTCCAGAGGAGCTTGTCAGTGAAGTCATTCCTGGCGCAAGCCTCGTGACTTTTAGTCCCCGGTCTGATCCCAGGGCAGGGACACCGGCCAATGGGAGCCAATTCAGCCTGAAGGGGTACAGCAATAAACGAAAGGAGTTTGACCCGAATACCCCGGACACCTCCCCTAACCATTCACAACAGCCCAAAAATACTGCATATCATCCGGTTGCAGCACCTGGCAGAAACGGATCCCTGCAACTCTGTAATCAGCTGGCTCAAGCATTTAATCTGAAGAGTTCTCTTGCCAATCCAGGGGGAAATGTCGGCAATTGCGATTCTGACCCAGCAGGGACGCTCAGCAATATCACTATCCAGTGCACCGACTGCCACAATAATAACGCATTCGAAAATGTTGTCCGTGGACCTATCACCGGCCTTTATGATGGGAGTTCATATCGGCGTATAACAGATTCTCCGGCAGCACCTAATCCAAGTTATAATACTCAGATGCAGACGTTAAATGACAACCCCTCCAAGCCTCAGGGACCTCATGGTTCTGACTACATCCGTATTCTGCGTGCCCGCTACAATACAGACATCTTTAACCCCAGCCGGTGCTTCAAGAATGGCACCCCTAATGCGGGATGTGCCGGTTCTGATGGCAGGAGTGCATCCTTCTATGATAACTTTAACCTCTGTTTTCAGTGCCATGACCGAAGGGCCTTTGACGGTGTTCTTTATAATTATCCTACTACTGGGCTAAAAGACCAGCCATGGACCAATTTTTTTGGTAAACCGACTAATGCAATTGATTTTTGGGAGGGGAACCTTCACAAATTCCATCTGCGGTATAGCGGGGCCTATTGTCATGAATGTCATTATAATGTTCACAGTAATGTCGAGGCTCAGAACACTATATATGGTGATGGCTCAGGAGGGGGCCTACCCCCGGACAGCGGGTATGGAATGCCGGGTGGGGTTGCAGATACCCATCTGCTCAATTTCGCCCCCACGGTCACAGGAAGTGTAGCTGGCAAGCCCAGATGGTTTTATAATGGAAATCGCATCAGTTGTTATATGAGTTGTCACAATGTCACTATGGACAGTTGCTCCTATCAGGCGGCATCTTCTGTTACGGAGTGCCAGGTAAGCAGATGTGGTGATTAGCCATGGTTAGAGTTTTTCTTATTCTTGCCCTGCTCGTCGGATTACTGATGGCATTTCCCCTTCCGGGTATTTCCTCTCCGATTTCACAAGGGGATGATATGGCATTGATCCCTGAAGGATATTTCATAATGGGGACAGGGCCTGAGACCGGAAAAGCAGGAGAAGACTATGGTGTTGATGAAGAACCAAGGCACAAGATTTACATAAGGGAATTCTATATTGACCGCTATGAGGTCACGATCGGGCAATACAAAAAATATCTTAAGGCGACAGGCCTGACATGGGTTGGCGACACCGATTTCCCGGATGAGTATCCTCCGGAAGTCGTTTTCAATCCACCGCAGAGAGATAAATACCCGGTGAACTATATGTCATGGAATGATGCTAATGAATTTTGCCACTGGAAGGTGAAGAGGCTTCCCACAGAAGAAGAATGGGAAAAGGCCGCCCGAGGCACCGATGGAACGACTTATCCCTGGGGGAATGAGTTTGATCCACAAAAGACCAACTCCGAAGATGCAGGTATCAAAGGGCCGGCACCTGTCGGCAGTTTTCCGGAGGATAAAAGTCCATTCGGACTATACGATGTAAGCGGCAATCTTATGGAATGGACAAGTTCCCATTATCTTCCTTATGAGGGAAATACGCTGAAAGACGGACGATGGACCACCAACGCCTATGTCCTCAAAGGAGGATCTTTTTTGCTGCCTGGAAAGTTGTTTGCCCGGCCTGCCCGTCGCTCAATTGCCTATCCTGGCTATGCCCACCGGATGTTTGGTTTCAGGTGTGTCAAGGATGTACATTAAGATCTATTTAAAATACATCTTCACCTGTCCTTTAAGATCCCATCCCTCTAAGTTGAGAAAGAGGGGGGCCATACGCCCCTTCTTCAAGTCTACATAAAAGACCTTGTCACCTGATTTTATAATATCCTTTTCAAGAGGGTCTACGGTAAAGTAGTGGGTAAATTTCATATCTCCCACCCCGCCGACATCATAGTCTATGTCGAAACATAGTGTTAACCATTTCTTCAGATAATACTCGCCACCAATGCCGAGGTAGGTCGCATACCCGTTCCCGCTAATTCCTGTTTCTGTAACTTTATAGAAGTTAAATCCTTCCTCAGGGGCGTAAACATGGAGCCACACATCGGTTGTCAAATATGCCCTGGTAACGGCAAGGAACCCCATTTCTGCATAGAACCTGCTGGCAGGCTTTTGGGAAAGGGGTAAAGTTTCCTGATCTTTCTTATCTTCTGACTTCTTACTTCTATCCCCAGATTCTCGCCATGTCCAGTATCTCCTGACCCCGAGCCAAGACTGGTTGAGCGAAAGAGAAAATCTCATCTCGCGGGTGGCAGGAATGTTAAAACCGACAAAGAAGGCACGGACATCTCTCGATTTGGAATCGAACACGGCCATGCTTCCACCAAAGACAACCGCATAGCGGGGATTAAGATCGGCTTGGATCTGCAACCCGACCTTCGGCGCGTTTGGGCTCATCTCCGGCATTTCAGGGCTGATACCCTGATAGATCACCGGATAGGTGGATGGCCTTGCCTCGGTGTTCCGGGGACCGAGTTCCACCTCTCGATGTTTTAAGATATAGTTAAGCTCATCAAACCTTGGGAGGTAGTAGCCTTCGACAACGGAGAGGCTCCACTGGACTGCGGCATGGCTTATGGAAGGAAGGAGAAGGAGTGCGAGAATTGCAATGACCGGAATTATTGCACTCCATGTCCCGGCCCTCCGAGCGATATGGCGGTAATAATTGAGAACTTCCATCGTAGTGCTTAATTGCAATATTAAACGATATAAAATAGTTGTTATCCCCGAGTGCTTTAATCGGTGATTAAACACTTCGGGAATGACATAATAACTAATACTTTTACAAGTAAGCAGTAGTTGAACTCCATGCTCATTACTTATAAATAAATCCAGGCCGCACAACCTTCACTATAGCAGGCAGTACAATAAGTGTCGCTAAGGAGCTTGTGATCATGGCGAGGGGCACAAGAAAACCTTCCATGTGGAGGTAGTATCCGGTGAAGAGTAATGTAATGCCGCCTACTGACATGGCTGCTGCGACAAAGATTATCGCCTTCCCGGCAGTCAAGAGTGTCCGTCGCACCGCTGCATCTACCCCTGTTTTCTGATCTCTAACTTCTAACTTCTGACTTCCAACTTCTGCATTCTCCCCTCTAACTTCTTCCCTAAGCCTGTAAATCAGATAAATTGAGTAGTCCGCCCCAAAGCCTACTGCCATAGCTGAGATGGCGGCCGTGCCTACTCCAAGCCCTATACCGAAGAGGCCAAGCACGCCGAAGTTAGTCAACACGGCTATACCAAGGGGCAGGAGGACAAGGATGCCTGCGACCGGTGACCTTAATACGATAGCTGTAATAACAAATACTATGCCTGCGATCTGGAGAATATTCCATATCTTACCTGCGACCATTGTCTGATTAAGCGCCATCATGACAGGGATACTGCCGGCAACGCCTATCTTGATGCCGGGCGGGAAACCTGCCCCCCCACCCTGCCCCTCCCCCGCAAGGGGGGAGGGAACA
>JACRGZ010000153.1 GCA_016234155.1 Nitrospirota bacterium
AAAAGTCTATGTCATCCCCGAAATCTTCTATCCCCGATAGAAGCCATTCGGGGACGGATATGCTTTTTCAAGCACTTAGAACCAGATTCCCGCTCAGAATCCCTGCGGGAATGACAAAATGGGGACTTTTGCAAGAGCCTCTTGTATTTATTGTATTTCTCTTACTGTATATAGTCACCGGATGTAAAAGGCCCACCCCTCCGGGGGACATGGTATATGTGCCTGAAGGGGAATTCTATATGGGGAGTGATGATGTGGACGTGGAGGCGAAGTCGTTACAGTACGGGAACAAGAAACCATTATTCGCAAATGAGAGTCCCAAAAGAAGGCTAACCCTGAAAGGGTTTTTCATTGACAAGTATGAGGTATCAAACAAGAGATATAAAAAATTTGTTGATGCCACAGGGCATGGAACCCCTCCTTACTTTAACAATGCCAATATGGCAGAGATTGAAAATCTGCCGGTTGTTTTAGTCAGTTGGTTTGACGCAAAGGAATTTTGCAAATGGGAGGGCAAAAGGCTGCCAGCAGAGTCTGAGTGGGAAAAGGCCGCAAGAGGCACAGATGGCAGGAAATATCCGTGGGGCAATGAATTTGATTCAGCCAGGGTAAACGGGGCAGGAAACCAAACGGGTTTTATGGATGTCAAGAGTTTTGAAGCAGGCAAGAGTCCTTACGGTGCACATAATATGGCCGGAAATGCCTATGAATGGACAGCCAGTTGGTATGAAAGATACGAAGGAAATAAATATAATGACGAAGATTATGGTAAGAATTTTATGGCGGTAAGGGGGGGGAGTTGGGGAGGGCTCGGCCACTATTCATTAATAGAATATCTGAGGACTACGTACAGATTCCCTGTTAATCCGGCGGAAAAGTATGAAGACCTTGGGTTCAGGTGTGCAAAGGATGTAGAGTAAAAGGGATTTTCAGATGAACCATCATGAGCCAGGGCTCACAAAGGAACATGAAAATAATCCCCCCCTTCCCGTTGCAATGCTTCGCATCAACGGGAACCCAGCCCCTTTAGAAAAGGGGGACTTACCCCCCTTTTCTAAAGGGGGGATGGGGGGATTATGGGTAAAAGTCCCCCTTTTTTAAAGGGGGATTTAGGGGGATTATGGGGTAAGGGGGGATTTGAAGGGGTATTTTAAGATGAAAGAAAAAGAAATCCTCAGGGAACATATCGCCCGCCACAAGATGAAGCAGACGCGGCAGAGGGAGATTATCCTCGAAACATTTATAAAGATAGGCGGTCATGTAAGCGCTGAAGAGTTATACCATAAGGTAATTAAACGCGACCCATCCGTCGGGCTTGCAACAGTATACAGGACATTGACCCTTTTGTGTCAGAGTGGTATTGCCCAGCAGCAGGAGTTTGGGGAGGGGAAAACACGCTTTGAGGTTGTGCAGGATTACAAACACCATGACCACCTGATATGCACAAAGTGCGGAAAGATTATAGAGTTTGAAAATTGTGATATTGAGCAGCAGCAGGAGCAGGTCGCTAAAACCCACAGGTTTACCATATATTCGCATAAACTGGAAATATACGGACTGTGCAGGGAGTGCAAGAAGTAACTATTTGATCAGCTCGTATATCTTCTTGCTCTGTATAAGCTCCCGCAGCTCATCATCCTGCCCCATATACTTTCCGTCTATGTAGACCTGCGGGACGCTTCTTTCGCCGCCTGACGTCTTCTCGAGCTTGTCCCTCCAGTTCATTGCGTCAGGTGTTATGTCTATCTCTTCGTAATCGATACTGTTGCTGTTAAGAAGATCCCTTGCTGTTGAACAATAGGGACAACCCTGGATTGTGTACATAACTATGCGTTTCATATTTGCACCCCCTCACCCTAACCCTCCCCCATCAAGGGGGAGGAGACCTTCCTTAGTCCCTGATAAAGTGTTTCAGCTACCGTTTTTGTCATCCTCGGCGCCTTCAACAGGTCTTCAATGCTTGCCGCTTTTAATGCCTCTATACTCCCAAAGTATTTAAGAAGGGCAAGCTTGCGCCCCCTGCCGATCCCCTTTATATTATCAAGCCCTGAAAGCATCGCCTCCTTTCCTCT
>JACRGZ010000156.1 GCA_016234155.1 Nitrospirota bacterium
ATTGAAGAGAATGTTAAGTAGTGCAGAGTAAAGGGATTTTCAGGTGAACCGCCATGAGCTGCTGGCTCACAAAGGAGGATGAAAATCCCCCTTAATCCCCCTTTTTCAAAGGGGGAAATTAGTTTCCCCCCTTTAGAAAAGGGGGGTAAAAGTCCCCCTTTTTTAAAGGGGGATTTAGGGGGATTATGGGGTAAGGTGGGATTTGAAGGGGCATTTTCAGATGAACATGATAAGTAATAAAAAAATTGCGCCTTCTATCCTCTCTGCTGACTTCTCCCGCCTCGGGGAAGAGATCAGGATGGTAGAGGAGGCAGGCGCCGGCTTAATCCATGTTGATGTGATGGACGGCCACTTTGTTCCCAATATAACGGTTGGCCCATTTATCCTTGAGGCTGTAAGGAAGGTGACCTCCTTACCACTCGATGTGCACCTCATGATAGAACGGCCGGAGGAGTATATATCAGCCTTTGCCGGCGCCGGCGCTGACATTATCACAGTACATGTGGAGGCTTGCGGGCATCTGCACAGGACGGTACAGCAGATAAAGGAGAAGGGTAAGATGGCCGGGGTGTCGGTGAACCCGGCGACACCGCTTGTGATGGTAGAGGATATCCTTGGAGATATTGACCTACTCCTGATCATGTCTGTTAACCCTGGTTTCAGCGGACAGCAGTTTATTCCGTCTGTATTGGAAAAGATAAGGGGGGCAAGGCGGATGTTTGATAAGATCGGTTCAAAGGCGTATCTCGAGGTTGATGGCGGGATAAAGCTGGATAATATTGCAGAGGTTGCATCTGCCGGTGCTGATATGTTTGTATCAGGGTCGGGTGTATTTGGTACGGGTGATTACAAGAAGACGATTGAGGAGATGAAGAAGAGGATAAGTTAGGCACAAGGGGGCACGAAAATCAGCCCCAAAGGGTATGGAGTGCAACGACTCCAGTCGTTGCATGCAAAATCTGGAGATTTTGCACTCCAGAAGTTTCGCATTTTCAGGTGAACCCTCATGAACTTCCAGTTCACAAAGGATGATGAAAATAATCCCCCCCCTTCCCGTTGCAATGCTTCGCAGCAACGGGAACCCAGCCCCTTTAGAAAAGGGGGACTTACCCCCCTTTTCTAAAGGGGGGATGGGGGGATTATGGGGTAAAAGTCCCCCTTTTTTAAAGGGGGATTTAGGGGGATTATGGGGTAAGGGGGGATTTGAAAGGTTATTTTCAGGTGAAGACAGAAGATTCAGGTAACATAATAGACAGCCTCCACCCCTTGGAGTTGAAGATCCTCTTTGTATTTCAGGCAGGGAAGACGGTGGATGATAATGTCCTGGTTACGGAGGCATCTATTGAACAGTCACAGAAGGATATGGCGATAGGATGGCTCCTCGCCAAAGATGTACTTTCAGTGGATAGTGAAGTGGTTGAAAAGACGGTTACTCTTACCGAAACCGGTGAGAGATATGCGGACTCGAAGATACCGGAACTGCGCATATTCCAGTCTATCAAGGATAACCCAGGTTACAGTATGGCTGATGTCAAAGGACGCGGGGATATTGAACCGACAGAGATAAGTTCAGCAATCGGCATTTTAAAGGATAAGGGGATAATAAGGGTAGTTCCAGGAGGGAAGTTAGAGATAGGCGATGAGTCGTTGTTGTCAGAATTTGAAGGTGTTCAGCGCCTTGTTAACGCTGTTAAAGATAAAGCAGAGATTAGATTATCAGATTTGCCTGAGAATGAGCAGACAGTTATAGAGGGGTTGCACAGGAAAAGGGGGAAAACCAAAGGGGTTTTCAGGATAAATGAAAAAGTAATCCGCACATATAGCCTGACAGAATTGGGCGGCAAGATACACCCTGCTGTATTGCAGAGGGGCCGGCCTGTTGATGAGATATCGCAGCTTACCCCCCAGATGTTGAAGGATGGTTCATGGGGAGGAAAATCCTTCAGGAAGTATAATATCACCCTGCCGCCGCCGAGGATAACCCCCGGCAGGAAACACCCGTATAAGGAGTTCCTCGATAACGTGAAGTATAAACTTGTTGCCATGGGTTTTGAGGAGATGAGAGGCGGGCTTGTTGAGAATGAGTTCTGGAATATGGACGCCTTGTATATGCCCCAGTTTCATCCTGCCAGGGATATCCATGATGTATATTATGTTAAGGAACCAAGGTTGTCTAAGGATATTGAAGATCCTTTTCAAGTGAAGGTGTCGGAGACACACCAATCCGGCGGGGAGACTGGCTCCAGAGGCTGGAAATATCTATTTGATGCAGATAAGGCAAGACGCCTTATGTTGCGTAGTCAGGGTACGGCAGTATCTGCACGGACACTGGCAGGCAACCCAAAGATACCGGGTAAGTATTTTTCAATTGCGCGATGTTTCCGGTATGAGCAGGTTGATGCGACACATGCACAGGACTTTTTTCAGATAGAAGGCATAGTTCTGGGTGAGGATATAAATTTCCGCACCCTGCTTGGATTGCTCGAATTATTTGCCTTAGAGGTCGCAAAGGCGAAGGAGATGGAGTTCTTTCCTGCCTATTTCCCGTTTACAGAACCCTCTGTTGAACTTCACGTGAGGCATCCAAGGCTTGGATGGATGGAGCTTGGCGGCGCCGGCATATTCAGACCCGAGGTTACAATACCGCTTGGCGTTAATGTCCCGGTGATAGCATGGGGTCTCGGACTTGACAGGATGGCCATGGTGGCCCTTGATATACATGACATAAGGGACATCTTTTCGGCAGACCTTGATATGATAAGGACGAAGCGCGTGCAGTGGGTGTAGAGAAAGGAAAATCCTAAATCCTAAATCCTAAACAATATCAAATGACCAAAATTCAAAATTCAAAACGGCAAGGCTGGAAAAGTTTTGGACATTTGAATTTAGAGTTTTGGATTTGTTTAGGATTTAGATATTAGAATTTAGGATTTAATATCTTAGGAGATATTTAGGTGCCGACGATAAGTATCAAGAAAAAAGACCTTGAGACCCTCATAGGTCTACAATTTTCTCTAAATGATTTAGAGCGCCACCTCCAGCTCGTGAAGGGTGAGCTGAAGGGGTATGTAGCAGAGACGGATGAAATGAGAGTAGAACTGAGCGACAGCAACAGGCCGGATCTATGGTGCTGTGAGGGGATCGCAAGGCAGATTAAGGGTAAGCTGACCGGTGCGTGGAAGGACTATGAGTTCTTCTATTCGGATGGTACAAACAAAATTGGTCAGATAGTAGTGTCTGAAGATATCAGGGATATAAGACCATACGTGGGTGGCTTTGCCGCTACCGGTATTCCGGTTGATGAAGAGATGCTTGTCCAGATGATCCAGACCCAGGAGAAGATCTCAGAGGTCTTCGGGAGCAAAAGGAGGAGGATCTCAATCGGCATATATAATCTTGCTAAGATAAAGTTTCCTGTCTACTATAAGGCAGTAAGGCCGGAAGACATATCCTTTGCCCCCCTTGGTTTTGATGAAAAGATGAATCTGCAGGATATCGTGGAGAGACACCCCAAAGGGGAGACCTACGGAGAGATATTAAGAGGTATGGCTAAATACCCCATACTGATTGACAGTAAAGATAACGTCCTCTCATTTCCCCCTATAATTAACAGCAGGGAGGTAGGCGAGGTGAAAGTGGGGGATACGGAACTCTTTGTTGAGGTAACCGGTATTGACATAAGGCTTGTGCTGTTGATACTGAATGTCCTTGCCGTGAATCTGCACGACAGGGGGGCAAATATAAATATAGCAGAGGTATTATACCCATATGAGACAGAATTTGGTAAGACTATCTGCATACCCAATGATTTTACGGAACCCCTCCCCCTTCCCCTGAAGGATATAGATAAGGTTATCGGCGAGGGTATTGACATAGAAGAAGTTATAACCCTCTTAGATAGCTATGGTCACTGGGTTAAGAGGGCAGGGGATGAGTTGCAGGTTACACCGCCTCCTTACAGGGATGATATCATGCACCCTGTTGATCTATGTGAGGATATAGCAATTAGCCGTGGGTACAGCAGCTTTAACCCTGTGATGCCTTCACAGATGACTGTTGGTGTCCTGTCTGATGCGGAGGTGTTTGCGGATCAAATAAGAGAATATATTATAGGCTCCGGATTCCAGGAGATTATTTCAAATATACTGACTTCGAAGGAAGATGTCCTGTACAAGATGGGACTGGAGCAGGAGAAGGTTGTAGAGGTTGACAACATTATGTCGCAGAGTTATTCAGCGCTGAGACAGTGGCTCATCCCTTCTCTCCTCAGGGTAGAGACTGCAAGCAGTGAGAGCTTTTATCCACATAAGATCTTTGAAATGGGTGAGGCGGCTGTGTCCGATGAAACAAGTAACCTGGCGAGCAGGACAGTTATCAAGTGTGCTGCAATGATGTCGCACCCTGCTGCCAATTTTTCCGAGATCCATTCTATCCTTGAGACCCTCATGTATTATCTGCAGATGGACTACAGGCTGGTACCGGGAGAACACCCCTCCTTTATTGGTGGGAGGATGGGGTGGATATATACAGGCAAAGACGTGGTTGGTCTTATTGGTGAGGTACATCCTAAGGCGCTCACCGCATGGGAGATACATATGCCATGCAGCGCCTTTGAAGTGGATGTTGATAAACTCCTTGAGATATATCAGGCAAATCCTTGACGACTTCGTAAAAAGCGGGGTACCCATTGCTACGAAGTAAATGCAATGGGTCGTGCGGCGTTGCGCTGCATCCTTCGTCACTGCGGCGTACCAAAAAGTACGCCTCATTCCTCAGGATTTGCGCGCCTTGCATATGGGCTTTTTACGAAGTCGTCCGCTTTTAGAAAATGACGACCCGGACAAAAAGGTTTTTATACGGTGTAATAATTCTTTCTGTGATAGCTATTGTTGTCTTTTTATTTTACCGCCGGAATATTGTTGTAGTTGAGGTGGTCGTTGTAAAAAGGGGAAAGATTGAAAGGACGATAACCGGTGTCTCAAGCGGGACTGTGGAGCCTCTGAGGAGGGTGAGGCTTCAACCGCTGCTCCCTTTGAAGATAAAAGAGGTGAATTTTAAGGAGGGTGACCGCGTAAAGAAGGGTGATGTGATAGTTAAGCTAAACGATTCTGAGATCAGTATAAAACTTGATATCCAGAAGGCAGCCCTTGGTGCGGCGGAGTTCAGGCTGCATGGGACAGAAGAGCGGTATAGATTTGCCTCACAGAACTACACGAGGGCAAAGAGACTGTTTGAAGAGGGGATAATGCCTGACAGCCGTTTTGATGAGATAAAGAGCCAGTTTATTGTTGCGGAGAAAGAATTTGAGATTGCTAAAAATGCTGTAACTGAGGCAAGGCTTGGTGTCAGGCTTGCAGAAGAGGAGCTTGAGAAGACGAGTATCCGCACCCCATTTGACGGTGTCATATCCTTTCTTAATGCCACGCCGGGCGAGGTACCTGAATATTTAAGCAGTGAAGGCATGGTTGTTTCTTCATCAAGGGTATCCGCCCCTGAGACGGAGCCGTTCTGTGAGATTGTTGATGACTCAGTCTTAAAGGTGGAAGTCCCATTCGATGAGGCAGACGTTATGGTAATAAGGCGGGGTCAGGACGTTAAGATTACCACTGATACATATCCTGGAAAGGTCTTTGGTGGAAAGGTGGCATACGTATCTCCTGTAATTTCGAAAACAGTTGAGCAGAACCGCACTGTTGAGGTAGAGGTAAAACTTATTGTGACAGGCGGGGAACGCATACCGGTTGGTGCGTCTGTAGATGCGGAGATCATCCTTGAGATAAAAGAGGATGCCCTGATAGTCCCCACAAACGCAGTAATAGAGAGGGATGGAGGCCGGATTGTCTATACGGTAGACAGCGGCAAGATCAGAAAGGTGATCGTAAAGACTGGAATTTCAAGCTGGGAATTTATACAGATACTTGAAGGGCTGAAGGAAGGGGAGAGGGTAATAACCTCGTTGGATGTAGAGGGGCTCGAAGAGGGGAGGAGGGCGAAGATAAAGCAATGAGTGATGAGCAATGAGTGATGAGTGATGAGTAGCAATCCTCTTATATTCCTTGAAGGCGTGAGGAAGATTTATGGCGCCGGTACAGTCAGGGTTGACGCATTGTCAGATATCAACCTCAGGGTATCCAGCGGTGAATTTATGGCAATACTTGGCCCATCCGGTTCAGGAAAATCTACACTCATGAATATCATCGGATGCTTAGACCGGCCGACTGATGGACGGTACGTCCTGGACAATGTTGATGTATCCGGTCTTGGAGACGAAGAACTTGCCCGTGTTCGCAATAAGATGATCGGTTTTGTGTTCCAGATGTTCAATCTCCTCCCAAAGCAGACGGCCCTCGGGAATGTCCAGCTCCCGCTTCTCTATTCCGGTATCGGGCCAAAAGAGAGAGAAGAAAATGGGATGCAGATGCTTATTAAGATGGGACTTGAGGAACGCTTGCACCATCGCCCCAGTGAGCTCTCCGGCGGGGAATGTCAGCGTGTTGCAATAGCGAGGGCGCTTATAAACAAGCCTTCGATCCTCCTTGCAGACGAGCCTACTGGAAATCTTGATACTAAGACAGGGGAAGACATTATCTCCCTCTTTAGAAAACTTAATGTTGAAGAAGGGGTTACGCTGATACTTGTAACCCATAACCCTGAGATTGCCGGGGAGGCTAAGAGAAGGCTCTATATCCGTGACGGGAGGATTGTATCGGACAGCGGGGGATGAAAATCAAAAGTCAAAAGTCAAAATGTAATGTAAAATGAGGCTCTTGCAAAAGTCTGTGTCATCCCCGAAATCTTCTATCGGGGATATGCTTTTCTGTAATAAAACACTAGATTCCCGCTTAAACCATGCGGGAATGACAACATTTTTATACTTTTGCAAGAGCCTCAAATGTAAAAAGGATGACGAAAA
>JACRGZ010000155.1 GCA_016234155.1 Nitrospirota bacterium
GGCCAGGGATTATGCTCTATGGTTATTCACCGTCTTCATTCTTATCCCCTATTGCAGACCTGCGGCCGGTTATGACATTAAAGAGTAAAATAGTACATCTTAAAAAGGTTCCACCAAAGACCGGGATAAGCTATGGCAGGACATTTACAACGACCCGTGAAACTCTTGTGGCAACAATTCCCATTGGTTATGCGGATGGTTACAGCCGGTCACTCTCTAATTTAGGACAGGTTATAGTTAAGGGCAGGCGGGCACCTGTTATAGGGAGGGTCTGCATGGATATGACAATGATTGATGTTACTGATATCCATGGTATTAAGCAGGGAGAAGAGGTTATAATAATCGGCGGGGAGGATGAGGTTCGTATTACTGCAGATGATATTGCAGCATGGACAGGGACCATATCTTATGAGATATTGTGCGGTATAGGTGAAAGAGTAGACAGGGTTTATATAAGGTAGCATTATTTAATCGCGTCTTTTATGACTGATACTGTGCTGGCAGGAACAATGTTTACAAAGACCCTTGCATACATTGGCGGCAGGACGATTAGGCTTATGGGGGACGTGGGACGTGGTTTCATCATGTTTGGCCAGACCATATCATGGACCTTTAAGCTCCCTGTTAACCTGGGGAATATCTTTCAACAGGTAGAGGCAGTAGGGGTAAATTCACTTCCTGTTGTGCTAATAATGGCCCTGTTTACAGGAATGGTCCTTGCTATTCAGACATACACAGGTTTTAAAAGGTTCAATGCGGAAAATTATATGGGTCCTGTGGTTGCCCTCTCCATGCTTAGAGAACTCGGGCCTGTACTTACAGGACTTATTGTATCAGGCCGTGCAGGCGCTGCAATGGCCGCTGAACTTGGTACAATGCGGGTGACAGAGCAGATAGACGCACTGGTTACACTCGCAACTAATCCGGTTAAATATCTCGTTGTCCCGCGGTTTATTGCAGGTCTTGTTGTCCTTCCGCTCCTGACTGTTATTGCTGATTCCACCGGTATAATAGGAGGTTATCTTGTATCCGTCCATGTACTGCATGTCAATTCTGAGATATACATACGCATGACCAGAGATTATCTTGAATTGAATGATGTATTCGGTGGATTGATCAAGGCATGTGTCTTCGGAATAATCATATCAGTGGTAAGCTGTTATAAAGGCTTTTTTACTGAGGGCGGTGCCGAAGGGGTAGGAAAGGCCACAACAGGTGCTGTCGTGATGTCTATGATGCTCATTCTTATTGCAAACTATTTCCTGGCAGCACTGATCTTCAGGTGAACATTCATGTTACATAGTAACACAAAGGACAATGAAAATAGGGAGGCTAAAGCCACCTCTACCCCGGGTAGGGGCGACTTTAGTCGCCTATTTTCAGATGATACATGTGATAGAGATAGTAAACCTACATAAAGCATTCAATAAGAAACATGTATTACAGGGTGTTGATCTCCAGATAGAACGTGGAGAGACCATGGTTGTAATCGGAGGCAGCGGGTCTGGCAAGAGTGTTCTTATAAAGCATGTAATCGGTCTCCTGAGCCCTGATGAGGGGAGTATTGTTGTAGATGGTGTGGATATATCCCATCTCAGGGAGAATGACATGAATGAGCTCAGGAAGAGGTATGGTATGTTGTTCCAGGGTGCTGCACTATTTGATTCTCTGACAGTCTGGGAGAATGTGGGGTTTTCGCTAATGCAGCATACCACTCTTTCAAAAGAGGAGATAAAAGAGAAGGCCAAACAAAAACTTGAGATGGTGGGGCTTAAAGGTGTGGAAGAGCTGATGCCATCTGAGCTATCAGGGGGTATGAGAAAGAGGGTCGGGCTTGCAAGGGCTATTGCAATGGAACCTCAGATAATACTGTATGATGAACCGACTACAGGTCTCGACCCCATTATGGCCGATGCCATTAATGACCTTATTATTGAAATGAAGAAAAGGCTGAATGTTACATCAATAGCCATTACTCATGACATGGTAAGTGCATATAAGATCGCTGATAAGATCGCCATGCTTTACGAAGGCAGAATTCAGGAAGTTGGGACTCCTGATGAGATTAAGAGATCTGTCAATCCGATTGTCCGGCAGTTTATTACAGGGAGTTCTGTTGGACCTATAAAGGCAGTGTAGGGAGAGGAAGATGCAAAAGATTACAACAGAAGTGAAGATAGGGATTTTTGTTGTAGTGGCAGTAGCATTGCTCGGCTACATGACCTTTAAGATAGGTGATTTTAAATTTGGCAGAGAGAAAGGCTATGTAATAAACGGTTCATTTGAGAATGTTTCAGGCCTTTATATTAAGGCGCCTGTGAAGATGGCCGGCGTTACAGTTGGCGCTGTAGAAACGATAAACCTTGATGATTCAAAGGCAAGGGTGGGCATGCGGATCAGGCCTGATGTAAAAATAAGGAAGGATTCACTGGTTGCTATTAAATCAGAGAGTCTCCTTGGTGAAAAATATGTAGAGCTCATACAGGGTAAGGAGAAAGAGTTACTGAAGGAAGGGGATACAATCTATAAATCAGTCAGTGTGGCAGACCTGGATAGTCTTATAACTCAACTCTATAATATTGCTGAGGATGTAAGGTCAGTCAGCGGTTTTTTCAGGGAGACCTTTGGTTCCAGGGATACAAAGGATACAGTCAAAGACATTATGAAGAATCTGCGGGACCTTACAGAGAACCTCGCTAACCTGACAGAGCGGAATAGTGAGGCAATTGACAGGATCGTTATGGATCTGACGGAGTTAATAGGTCAGATTAAGGGTATGACCGAGGAGAACAGGGCGCCTCTCAGAAATTCACTTGCGAATCTCGAGAGGATATCTGATGAGTTGAGTGCAATGACAAAAGAGAACAGGGAACCGCTCAGGATAACCATGACAAACATGCAGGAGCTATCAACTGAATTAAAGGATAAGGCGCCGCAGGTGATGGGCAAGATTGACACTATTGTTGGAAGGATTGAACGGGGTGAGGGTACTGTTGGAAAACTAATGAAGGAGGAGGGATTCTACGAAAAACTTGATTCTACACTTGCAGGGATCAATAAATATATTACAGCAGCGGATAGGTTCAGGCTCAACCTCGGATTCAGAGGGGAATATCTGATGGATGAGGATGATACAAAGGGGTACTTTTCTTTAAAGATGCAGCCGAGGGAAGACAAGTATTATTTATTTGAGGTTATAGATGACCCGAGGGGGAGAACAAAGATAACTGATACTGAAGTCACAACCACACCGGATGGTTCAACAATTATTACACATGAGGTTAAGACTGAGGATCAGTTAAAGTTGAGCGCCCTTTTTGCAAAAAAGTTTGGCAGCGTTGCATTCCGCGGCGGGCTTATGGAGGATACCTTTGGCATTGGTGCAGATTATTACATAATAAATGAACAGCTCAGGGCATCAGTAGATGCGTGGAACTTTGATGGAAATGCAGAGGCAACTAACCCGCATATGAAATTCACAGCAAACTACACTGTCTTTAAGACCCTCTTTCTTAACGTTGGTGTGGATGATTTCGTAAACTCAAAGAAGTCGAGCAGCTTTGCAGGCGCAGGGTTGTCATTTGATGACGAGGATCTTAAATATCTGATGACAAGGCTCCCCATCTCCATGCCGTAGTGACCCCGACTTTCAATCCTGGTATTTGGTAACAGTATTGCGGCCATTGTTCTACTTAGATACTCCCTTCAAACCCCAGGGTGATTCACATAACCATCTTTTAAGTTCTGCATCGGAAATCGGGTGACTGATAAAATACCCCTGACCCACATCGCAACCGAGGTTGGCCAATCTATGGTATATTTCCTCATTTTCGACCCCCTCGGCAACGACTGTCAGCCCGAGGTTATGTCCGAGATCTATAGTCGCCTGTACTATGAGTGTGTCGTTATCATCAGTCCCGATACCTTTGATAAAGGATTTGTCAATCTTAATCTCGTTTATCGGCAATTTCTTGAGATAGGCTAATGAGGAATGGCCGGTGCCAAAGTCGTCAACAGAGAGCCTGATACCCATTCCACTCAGGCGTGTAAGGACATCCATTGAGGTCTCCAAATTCGACATGATGGTACTTTCTGTGATTTCCAATTCTAACAAGTGTGGTGAGATTCCCCATGTCTTAAGCAGCCTGGAGATCTGGTCCGGAAGCTGGATATCTTGCAAGTTTCGTGCAGACACGTTGACTGCCACACCCAATTCTATCCCGGCATCACACCTGTCGCGGCACTGGCGCAGTGCTTCGTTAAATACCCACATCGTGAGGGGTTTGATTAAGCCAGTCTGTTCCGCCAGTGGAATGAACTGATCCGGTGGCATGAAATCGTATCGGGGATGCTGCCAGCGAACCAGTGCTTCCATGCCGCTGATATGCTTTGTCTTAAAATCTATTTTAGGTTGATAGTACAGAATTAACTGGTCATCATCTATAGCATGGCGCAGTTCACTAATTATCGTGAGTCGCCGGGGATTGTATGGGTCATGCTCCGGATCAAAAATCTTGTAACCATCGCCGGCATTCTTGGCCATGTACATCGCCACTTCCGCCCTTTGAATAAGGAGATTGGGGTCCTCTCCGTGGTTCGGACAACATGCTATTCCGATGCTTCCACTAACCTGGAGGCTTAATCCCTCAAGCACAAAAGGTTGTTCAAGTGCTTCTATCATCTTGCCTGCGATAGATGTAGCATCCTTGATGCCCATATCTGGCAGTAACACGGCAAACTCGTCACCACCCATGCGTGCAAGCGTATCGGATTTTTGCAATACACTCTGGAGCCGTGGTCTTATCTGCTGTAATAGCATGTCCCCGTTATGGTGGCCAAGTGTGTCATTTATTTCCTTAAATTCGTTCAGATCCATTAGGAGGAGGGCAAAACTCTTGTCTTTACGCTGTCCGGCAAGGATGGTCTGCATTAAACGATCATGTAGCATTGTCCTGTTCGGAAGGTCGGTCAGGGTATCATGTGTCATCTGGTATTCGAGCGTAGCTGCTTTTGTTCTGGTTTCTGAATAGGCACTTTGAAGCCGAATACGGTTGAGATGGTTATGGATGGCGATGGAGGCAGTATTGGCGATATAGGTCAAGGTTTCCATATCGGCCTCTGTAAATGGTTTATCATCCACCTTGTTGGTAACATTAATCACACCGAGCGGGTATTCAGATGAGGTCAGGCCGACATAAAGGATAGGAGCACTCATAAAGGATTGGGCAGTGGATCCCACTGTTCCATCAATATATGGGACTTCTTCAAGGCTTTTGGCTATAACCGCTTTCCTGGACAGTAAGACTTCCCCGGAAATCCGGTCCCCTATAGGGATGTGGGTAGAGTAAATCACATCCTCGGGTAGTCCCTTTGCCGCCCTGATCCGCAGCAGGTTATCTTCAATGAGCATGATTGATATCCGGTTGCACAAAAGGGCTTCCCCTGTGAAAGAAACAATATAGTCCAGTGTCTTCTGGAAATCTTCGATCGCATTTAATACATTAGCAAACGTATACAGATCATGAATAAATTTATTCTGATCCTCGATAGTTTTCTTCATCTGGAATCTCTGAAGCAGGTGCTGGATGTTGAGAATAAAGTCATGTTCATCTTTTATTGGCTTGGTGAGATATTTATCCAGAAGATGGTCGTTTATTGCTGTGATGGCAGATTCCAGACCGGCGTAACCGGTAAGGAGAACACGTATGCTATCCTGATGGATCTTTTTGGCCTCTATGAGGAACTCTGTCCCTTTCATCCGGGGCATCTTCTGGTCGCTGA
>JACRGZ010000154.1 GCA_016234155.1 Nitrospirota bacterium
ATGTTTTGTGAGGGGTGCAATATTCTCTCTTTTTATCTTAGGGTCATAAAAGGTGTCAAAATTATCAAGGCATATGACCCTAAAGCCCTCCTTCAGCAGCCTCTCTGAAAGGTGAGAACCTATGAAACCTGCACCGCCTGTGATGAGAACATTATTCATGATAAATCAAATATGATATTTGAATTTATTACCTCTCCATAACCAACAGATATTCCACATTTCCCTTCTGCCCTAAAATCGGTGATGGAGTTGTACCCTTTACCTTAAACCCAATCTCCTCAGCACACTGTCTGACCTTGTCTACAGCCTTCTGAGCCTTTTCAGCATCCCTTACGACCCCGCCCTTCCCAACTTCTCCCTTACCCACCTCAAACTGCGGTTTTACCAATGCTGTAACAATGACCGGGCTTGATAAATGCTCCAGTAAGGTAGGAAATATCCTGGTAAGGGATATAAATGAGAGGTCTACTGTAGCAATATCAATGTGGTCTTTTATAATGTCCCAGTCAAGTTTAAGTATATGTGTTTTTTCAAGGTTGACAACCCGTGGGTCACCCCGTAACTTCCAGTGGAGTTGACCATATCCGACATCTACGGCATAGACCTTTTTTGCCCCGTGCTGTAACAGACAATCCGTGAAACCACCTGTTGAGGCACCAATATCTATTGCTATCCTGCCTGCCACATCTATATTAAAGCGCCGTATCGCCTCTTCTAACTTAAGCCCGCCCCTGCTTACATAAGGCATCCGGCTCTTTATACTAATCTCTGCATCCTTTGCAACAGCGCTGCCTGCTTTATCTACCAGTACACCATTTACAAAGACATTACCGGAAAGGATAATACCTATTGCCTGTTGTCTCGTCTCAATCAATCCACGGTCTACAAGGAGTCTGTCTAACCTGACACCTCCTTTCTTCACACCTTACTTCCCTTTACTAAAGGGGGGATGTGCAGCTTCATAAAATATAGCGCCTCTTTTGCAATACCGGATGCATCGAGTCCGTAGATATTATGCAACTCCTTCATCGATCCATGCTCTATAAATTTATCAGGAAGACCTATCCTTTTGACATCAACACCATTAACCCCATGTTTCTCTAATACCTCTAAGACTGCGCTTCCAAAACCTCCGGATAGCGCCCCTTCTTCTATGGTCACTATAGCGCCGCACTTGTATGCAAGCGTCAGTACCATCTCTTCATCCAGCGGCTTTGCAAATCTTGCGTTTGCTACTGCTGCATCTATACCGTTCTTTCTTAGAATACCTGCTGCCTCGATAGAGGGATAGACCATATTGCCGAGCGCTATTATGGCTACATCTTTTCCTTCCAAAAGTATCTCCCCTTTGCCTATCTCCAAAAGTTTAAAATTTGGGGTAAGTTCCACCCCCACGCCTGTCCCACGTGGATAACGTACAGCAGAAGGGCCGTTATAATTTACAGAGGTATAGAGCATATGCTGCAGTTCATCTTCATCCTTAGGCGCCATCAACACCATGTTTGGTATATGCCTGAGGTAGTTTATATCAAAGGAGCCATGGTGGGTAGGACCGTCCTCCCCGACAAGACCGGCCCTGTCTATAGCAAAGGTAACAGGGAGGTTTTGAAGGCATACATCATGGACTATCTGATCATATGAGCGTTGAAGAAAGGTAGAGTATATGGCTACAACCGGATGGAACCCGCCTGTTGCCAGCCCGGCGGCAAATGTCACACCATGTTGTTCGGCAATCCCTACATCATAGAACCTGTCAGGGAACTTCTCTGCAAAACCGTTGAGCCCCGTACCTTCAGGCATGGCCGCAGATATAGCTACAATTTTATGATCCTCCCCTGCAAGCCTTATCAGTGTCCGGCTGAATATCTTTGTATAAGTGGGCATGTTGGATTTTTTAGCAGGCAGTCCTGTCTTTATATCAAAGGGTGAGATACCATGGAAAAATGCAGGGTCTCTTTCTGCCGGCGCATAATCTTTCCCCTTCTTTGTGACCACATGTACAAGTACAGATCCGTTTAATCGCTTGATATTTTCAAGTGTTGGGAAGAGATGATCAAACCTGTGGCCGTCAATAGGACCTATATACCTGAACCCCAGCTCTTCAAACAGTGTCCCCGGCCCGACTAACCCTTTAACAGACTCTTCAGCCTTCTTGGCTACCTTCAGCATAGGTTCTCCTATGCCGGGTATATTTTTTATCAAAAACTCCGTCTCCCTTTTGACTTTAGTGTATAGCGAACCGGTTATAACCTTACTGAGATAAGATGATATTGCCCCCACGTTTTTGGATATAGACATCTCATTGTCATTTAGTATAACAATTATATCCTTTTTGAGGTCACCGGTATGGTTCAAGCCCTCAAAGACCATACCGGCTGTCATAGAGCCGTCGCCGATCACTGCTATGACCTTATTTTTCTTGCCAAGTTTGTCTCTTGCCTCAACCATTCCTAATGCAGCAGACAACGAAGTCCCTGAATGACCAACATTGAATGAATCATACATGCTCTCATCAACCTTGGGAAAGCCACTAATACCATCATGTTGTCTCAGTGTATGAAACAGGTCGCGGCGGCCTGTAAGAAGTTTGTGCACGTAGGTCTGGTGGCCCACATCCCATAC
>JACRGZ010000157.1 GCA_016234155.1 Nitrospirota bacterium
ATAACCTATAACTTATAACCTATAACTTATAACCTATAACCTATAACCTATAACCTATAACTTATAACCTATAACTTATAACCTATAACTTATAACCTATAACTTATAACCTATAACCTTCATCGTTTCAATAGCGATGACCGAAAAGCACTCAATTGTTTTACCAAGCTTTCAGCCTGTGTTTCAATCTCATAATAGATTTTGTCATCAAGCATACCATACACCTTTGCTAAATCACAACCTGCTACAGTTTCATACACAGACCTTATAGAAATTCCCAAAAATCGCGCGAACTCAACATCAGAATTATCAGCAGACCCTTCGGCTATATTTAATACGATTGAATTTAGTGCCCTCGTAAGCTGATCAGTCAAGGCTTTATCCTTAACCTTGTCTTTAATTATTTTCCTGCAAAACTGACAATACTGCTTTGCGTCCAGATAGACTTTAAATTTTTTAAATCTGAAAGACAAACGTTATCTGTTATAAGTTCTTAGTTATGAGTGAAAATTACTCTGTTAAAAGTTTTTAGTTATAAGTTAAAGGTTATGAGTGAAAATTACTCTGTAATTTTCCTGGCGGAGGGGGTAGGATTTGAACCCACGGTGCTCATCGCACAGCGGTTTTCAAGACCGCCGCCTTAAGCCACTCGGCCACCCCTCCTAGAGTTGCTACGCAACTACTTATAACCTATAACCTATAACTTATAACTTATAACTTGAAACCCTTAAAACTGAAATCTCAAACTATTCGCTCCATCCCTCCCATGTAATTTCTGAGCGCCTGAGGTATTACCACTGTACCATCTTCCTGCTGATAATTCTCTAAGATTGCCACAACTGTTCTTCCGACTGCAAGTCCTGAGCCGTTTAACGTATGGACATACTCTGTCCGCCCTTTACCGGCCTTGTATCTGATATCGGCGCGCCTCGCCTGAAAGTCCTCAAAGTTGCTGCACGATGATATCTCCCTGTATGTATTCTGTCCGGGAAGCCAGACCTCTATATCATATGTCTTTGCCGCTGCAAACCCCATATCACCTGTACAGAGTACAATCACCCTGTAAGAAAGTCCCACTCTTTTTAAAACCTCCTCTGCATCATGGGTCAATCCCTCTAACTCATTATAAGACTCTTCCGGCTTGCAGAATTTCACAAGCTCTACCTTATTGAACTGATGCTGTCTGATCAACCCCCTCGTATCCTTGCCGTATGACCCTGCCTCACGCCTGAAACAGGGGGTATAGGCCGTATAATATAGAGGCAGCATCTCCTCCTGCAGTATCTCACCCTGATGTATATTGGTCAACGGCACCTCGGCTGTAGGAATGAGATAGTAACCGTCCCGCTCGATCTTAAAGAGCTCGTCCTCAAATTTCGGCAACTGGCCTGTCCCTGTCATCGCCTTTTCATTAACCATGAAGGGCGGCGCTACCTCTTTATATCCATGTTCCTTGGTGTGGAGGTCAAGCATAAAGTTGATCAATGCCCGCTCGAGCAGTGCCCCGGCGCCTTTCAGCAGCGAAAACCTCGCCCCTGCAATATTTGTCGCACGCTGAAAGTCTATGATATCAAGCTCTTCTCCTATCTCCCAGTGCGGCTTGAGCTCAAACTCAAATTTAGGCGCATCTCCCCATCTGCGGACCTCTGCATTCCCCTTCTCACCTCTCCCTTCAGGCACAGACTCATGTGGGGTATTGGGGAGTGTTAACAGTATATCCCTTCCCCTCTCTTCCATGTGCCTTATATCCTCTTCCAATTTCCTGATCTCATCGGATACGCCCTTCATCTGTGCCAATAGGCGCTCAGCAGGCTTCCCTTCCCTCTTTGATCTCCCTATCTCATCCGATGCCCGGTTTCTCTGAGATCTTAACCCTTCCACCCTTTTCAGGAGTGACAATCTCTCCTCATCAAGTTTCAGAATAGGTGTGAGGTCAATAGCCTCTCCCCTTTTCCTGAACCCCTCCTGCACCTTTGCAGGATTGTCCCTGATTAACCTTATATCCAGCATTGTCCCTTTCCTGAAGCAGTTAGTCTACTTTAACATCCACATATAAAATAGTCAATTTGTACTGCTGCCCGATTGGACAGACCTAAAGGTCTGTCCCTACAGCTACGTAGGTATTTTTCAGCATCACCTACCTAAATTACAAACCTGCTATCCTTACCTATCCCCTCCACTTCCCTCCGCTTTTCCTCAAACCCTTTTCTCCCCATCATCCCGAATGTAAGTTTTTTACCTTCTTCAACACCGGGCTGATCAAATGGGTTTATCTTATAAAGTCCTCCTGCAAAGGCGGTCTGGACCTCAAACAGGTAAAATAACTGTCCTATTACTGATGGCGTTATTGCCGGTATATCTATGCGGCAACTGGGTCTTCCTGTCCTTGCAAGCACGACCTCGGTCGCCTTTTGTTCTGCAAGGATTAGCTCATTCAGTGTGTGGCCGCCGAGATAGCTTATCTCCTCCATATCTGTGAAGTCTTCAGGTATTGTAACTGTGGTGTTAAATTTGTTGACCCTCAGAAATGTTATTGTCTTGTCATGTGGTCCTTCCATATATAACTGCAACTGCGAATGCTGATCAGTTGCGCCGATTGCCTTCACTGGCGTCTGGCCTGTGAAGATGGTGCGTCCATCTATGCCATATTTTTTGCCGAGACTTTCCGCCCACAATTGTACAAACCATTCAATAATACTGCCCAGCGCCTCTGAGTAGGCCATCATCACTGAGATGTTCCGTCCTTGTCTCGTATGAAACATATATTCCAGTGTCCCCTTCATGTACGCAGGATTTTGCCATATGTCCTGATTACTGCATCGTTTATCCATAAGGCCAGCCCCTGCCAGCATCTCGTCAATGTTAATGCCGGATACAGCAGCAGAGAGTAATCCAACAGGGGTCAGCACAGAGAACCTGCCTCCTACTCCAGACGGTATCTCAAGAGTTCTGTAACCATTCTGCTTTGCAATCTTCAGGAGGTCTCCCTTATCAGGATCAGTAATAGCAATAACCTGAGACGGGTCAATCTTTCCAGTTGCCTTTTTAATAGCCTCTTTAAGAACAAGAAAGCTGGCAATTGTTTCAGCCGTACCGCCGGACTTAGTAATCACCACGATGACAGTCTTCTTAAGGTCAAGGACTTCTAAGAGTGCAGTCGTTTCATCAGGGTCAACATTATCAAGGAAATAGAGCCTTGGTCTTCCTTTACCGTTGCCTGCGGGCAATTGATTGTAGAATGGAGGATGCAGTGCATTATGGATTGAAAGAGGACCGAGGGCCGATCCTCCTATGCCTATAAGCAGGAAGTTGTCAAAACTGTTTGATATGTCCTTTGCAATTGATTTGATACGGCTTGTATCCTGATACGGGAGGTCGAAGAAGGGGAGTTCACCGCTCTTCCTCTTGCTAGTCAACTCCTCATGAATTGCCTTTACTGCATCAGAATGAAAATCTATGTCTCCAGGATCTATACCTGAATCTTCTCCTATTTGCTCCTTCATCATGAAGTTAAAATCAAGACGTATCTCATTTTGTTCCATTTGATAGAACCTCCTTCCATTCACCTGATATGCCAAGGTGGCAGAGGGCGAAATCATATTTTAGCGGGTCATCAGGTGATATTAAACGAAACTTATCTGTTATCTCTTCTGTCATTGCCCAGTTTGCTGATTTCCTGTTTGTCACATTCAACTCTTTACAGATTCTTATAATATGAGTATCGAGGGGGTAGACAAGGGCTGACGGAGGGATCTGCTTCCACAGTCCAAAGTCAATACCGTCAGCAGGCCGCACCATCCATCTAAGATACATGTTAAGGCGTTTACATGGGCCGCCGTTCTCTGGTGTTGGTATTAACTGAAGTAACCCCCGTGGAGTTATTGCTTCGCCGTATATCGGGGCTGTGTCTATCTCTTTGAGGTGTCTTACAAAGCTGCCAAGTGTATCTCGTAAAGAGGTTTGATGATTATAGCAAGAGTGAAAGAGGGCGCCGATGGTACCGTGTTTTCTGATAACCTCCCTCAATATGAATACGAGGGCTGCAATGTCCCGTCCTTTGCACATCCGGTAGTAGAGGCTCTCAAAGTGTCTTATGTCTCTGTGAGGGTCAAAGTTAATGATATATTCATAAAGACTGCCATTTGCAAAAGAGAGGATGTTTCTTATAACCGGCTTAAATAAATCAATCCGTCCGAAGGCAAGCGAAGATGCAATAAATCCTGCTATCTCTATGTCTTTCGGATCATCATAAAGATGAGGAAATTCAATCGGGTCATTTTTTATGTGATCCTTTAGACGGGGTATATCATAGAGATTATCGAGGACTTCCTTGAGACGGGTCATCTTGCCTGATGAAAGATTCATAGACAGATATTTATAGCATATATTCTTATTCTCTGCATTAGTTTCAGGAGTCCTGAGTTATTAACACTCGTCTTCTAAAAGCGACTCGTCGTCTCTCTCCTCCTGGGCAGTTACCATGAAGAGTTTCTTCACGTGATGACCCTGGCAGAATCCGCAGGATATAGGGGAGTCCGGCTTTCTAACTATCCCTTCGAACAATACCCCGCAATCCTCGCATCGGAACTGATATGTTTGCATTTTATGTCTCCTTTCCAGTATAAGTATTCTAACACCGGGTAACATAGGGAGTCAATTCAGCGGGGAAATAATAGTGGCGTGTTCTGCAAGAGCGTTCTGCGAGACATGATATTGACAAAAGGCAGACAATGTCGTAAAAATATAACATGAAGGTTTTTCGATGGGACAACGAAAAGAATGAATTACTGAAGAACAACAGAGGGATTTGCTTTGAACAAGTCGTTATTTTGATGGAGCGGGAAGATATTCTTGAAACAGTTGAACACCCGAATAAAAATAAATATCCGGGTCAAAAAATAGCGACAGTCATGATTGATGATTACGCTTATCTCGTTCCTTATGTTCAGAAAAGCGACGAGATATTTTTAAAAACCATAATTCCCAGCAGAAAAGCCACAAACAAATTTATGAGGTCAAAGAAATGAAAAAGACAATATTAGATGCTGAAGAAAAAGACATTCTGGATTCGTACGAACGTGGAGAATGGAAACCTGTTAAGAATCCAAAAAGAGAAATTAAAAAACTACAAGAGTACGCAAGGAATACACTGCAAAAAGACAAGAGAATAAATATTCGGATGTCATCAAAGGATTTAGAGCAGGTTCAAGTAATTGCTGCGCAAGAGGGAATTCCTTATCAGACACTAATATCCAGTGTTATTCATAAATATGTCTCGGGATATTTATTAGAAAAAAAGAGGGCTTAATCGGGTAGCCGGAGGTAGTTAACCCCCAGCTACCACACCACCCATCATCATTTAAAACTGATCCCCAATGTGAGTATAATCTCTCTAACTATTTGATAAAATGCCACGAATTGAGGTATGATTGCCCTGTCATTGTTTGGGAGGTACCTTGGGAAAGATTGGCCGTAACGCCCCCTGCCACTGCGGCAGTGGGAAAAAATACAAGAGATCTGGATGAGAACATCGGTAGGAGGATTTTATAACTTGTGAAGGCATCTATATTCCGTGAATTTGGCGGGCCGGAGAAGCTGGTCTATGAAGATGTTCCTGTACCTTCTATCGGTCGCGATGAAGTGCTGGTGCGTGTGCGGGCATGCGCTCTAAACCACCTCGATATATGGGTACGGCAGGGCATACCAGCATATAAACTATTTCTGCCTCACATATCAGGTTGTGACATTTCAGGGGTTGTAGAATCAGTTGGAGACGATGTTGATATAACTCGGATAAAGCAGGGAGGCAGGGTAATCATAGCCCCTGGTCTTAGTTGTTTTAAATGTTCGTACTGTCTTTCAGGCATGGACAATCTTTGTGAAACCTTTCGGATAATTGGTGGTCAGGTGGATGGTGGGTATGCTGAGTATGCAAAAGCCCCTGCTATAAATATTATCCCTATTCCGGATGGTATATCATTCGAAGAGGCTGCTGCCTTTCCTCTTACTTTCCTCACGTCCTGGCATATGTTATTAGAAAGGGCCAGGCTTGCCCCCGGAGAGGATGTTCTTATCATTGGGGCAGGCAGCGGTATAGGCACAGCCGCTGTTCAGATTGCAAAACTCGCGGGTGCCCGTGTTATTGCTACTGCGGGAAGTGATGAGAAGCTTGAGCTTGCGAAAAAGCTTGGTGCAGATGAAATCATCAATCACTCACGGGAAGACTTTTCTCAAAGGGTAAAGGAGATTACCAATGGCAGGGGAGTGGATGTGGTGTTTGAGCATGTTGGCCATGCAACATGGGATAAGAGCATGGCATCACTTGCAAAAAACGGAAGGCTTATTACATGTGGTGCAACCACAGGCCCTGAGGTAAAAATTGACTTAAGATATGTCTTTATGCGCCAGCAGACGATAATGGGCTCTATAATGGGGACACGCAGGGAGCTGTTGCAGATAACAAATTTAATAGGTCAGGGGAAACTCAAGCCGGTTATCGATTCAACCTATCCTCTCTCCGATGCCCGCAAGGCCCAGGAGCGCATGCTCAATCGCGAAAACTTCGGAAAGATAATCCTCTTGCCATAGCTTTCTTCTCACACAAACGAGTTGTTGACCATTTATATATGACGTGATAACGTAATTGTTGAGCCTCTTAACTTATGGTAGAGCGTATCATACTTAATTGCATAAGCGATGGTGTCCTTACCATTGACCTGAATGGCAGGATTACGTATGTCAATAAGGCGATGCAGGAGCTTTTAGGATACCCGGAAAAGGCCCTTATCGGCAAAAGGTGTGAGAAGTTTGTCCGGAGCAATATATGTGCTACTGATGACTGTATCCTCTGCCGCACGCTTGAGAAGAAGGAGACGATATCAAACTTTGAATCTTTTATCACGAATAATGAGGGGCGACGTATACCTGTTAATATAAACACAGACCTCCTCTATGATGACGCTGGTAACTTGATCGGGATTATAGAGGTCTTCAGGGATATATCCCAGATAAAGGAGCTGAAGGAACGTCTTACAGACCTCTACCAGTTTGACAACATTGTAACGAAGGACCGGCGGATGAAGGAGATACTGGCCATACTCCCATCTGTAGCCCAGTCAAAAAGCACAGTGTTAATAGAAGGGGAGAGCGGCACCGGGAAAGAGCTCATAGCAAAGGCGATCCATAACAACAGCCTGAGAAAGGATAAACCATTTGTGGCTGTAAACTGTGCGGCTATCCCTGAGACCCTTATCGAGAGCGAGCTCTTCGGGCATGTAAAAGGGGCCTTTACCGGGGCATATCAGGACAGGGTCGGCCGCTTTGAGGGGGCAAATCATGGGACTATATTCTTAGACGAGATTGCGGATATGAGCCTGTCCACACAGGCAAAGCTACTCCGTGTAATCCAGGAGGAGAAGTTTGAGCGGGTAGGTGGTTCAAAGACGATAGAGGTAGATGTGCAGGTTATAGCCGCTACAAACAAAGGCCTCCTTAAGGCAGTGAGAGAGGGAAAGTTCAGGGAAGATCTATACTACAGGATCAGTGTCTTTCCGATTACCTTGCCGCCGTTACGGGAGCGTAAAGAAGACATCCCGCTTCTTATTACACACTTTATAGAAAAATTTAACAAGGAGATGGGAAAATCCATAAACAACATCTCCCCGCAGGCAATGAATGTCTTGATGAATTATTATTATCCGGGTAATATCCGTGAGTTAAGGAACATTATAGAACATTCCTTTATATGCAGCAGGGGGAATACTATATTACCGGAGCACCTCCCCAGGGAATTACTAAAAGAGGAGCAGCGCTTGGAGATTACCGCGGAAAGAGGTTCTCTGAACAGTGTGGAGAAGGAGTGGATCTTAAAGGTGCTTGAAAAGACAGACTGGAAGTACTCAGAGGCGGCAAAACGGCTGGGGATCAGCAGGACCACCCTCTGGCGGAAAGTAAGGTCTTATGACCTTGGCGAAGAAAAGAGTCCTGTTCATTAATGAAACTTTTTGTCCTGTATTGAAACATTCCCTGAATCGCCGATAATTCCTTCATCATCCTGCCCCAAAAGAGTAAAAAAAATTTAAGTTGTTTAATTATGAAACGTTTATGTCTCCCCTTCATTGGTATAACCCATTGATTTTAAAGGAATCTAAGTTTAGCACGCATTTTGCTGTTATATTTGATTAAAGGTGGGGGGGTGATTTGCAGGGGAAGAGGGATGGGTGAGGGGATTCTTGCTGTAATGGTGAAAGGAATGGTGATCAAAATGAAGTGTGCAAAGTGTGATGGCCTAATGATATACGAGAAGTTTTTTGATATGGAAGAATCCAGCAGATTTTTTTTCTATGGCTGGCGATGTATCAGTTGTGGTAACATAGTAGACAAGACTATTATGATAAACAGGGTAAGCACAAACCCGGTGGTTGAGAGGAAGAAGAGAAGGCTAAAGCAGGCGTGCTGATAGGGTATGGGTCAAGGGTCATTGGTCATGTCCATCCTCCTTGCCCCATGACCCATGACCCTTGACCCTATAGAAGGTGGGGGATAAACCCCCACGCTACAGCATGGATAGGGTAAAGGGGGTCTCACGTGGAAAAGGAGGAATAAAAGTTGGTAAACGATTTAATTATCAGGATAGGCGGTGAAGGAGGGGAGGGGGTGATCAGTGCGGGAGATATGCTTGCACAGGCATCTTCCCTTGCAGGTCTTGAGGTGCTCACCTTCAGGACATTCCCAGCAGAGATCAGGGGCGGTTATGCCATGTACCAGTTCAGGGTGTCACCTGAAAAGATACTCTCTCACGGCGATACCTTTAATATCTTTGTTGCATTCAATGGAGAGGCGTATGAGGTAAACAAAGGGCTTTTGAAGCCGGGGACTGTGCTCGTCTACGACGGACCCGGCGGTGAATTTGAGCCGGAACCTCTTGAGGGGGTTATACAGTATCCGGTCCCCATGACAAGGATAAGCAAGGTTGAGCTTATGAGCCCGATATCAAAGAATATGGTGGCGCTCGGCGCCATAGTCCAGTTGTTCTCATTCCCCATGGAGAGCCTGAAAGACCTAGTACGCCGGAAGTTTAAAAAGAAGGGCGAGTCTGTAGTAGAGATAAACCTGAAGGCCCTTGAGGCAGGGGCGGAGTATGTGCGGGCAAACATCAGGAAGGTGGATGGTTTCTATGTACAGCCTGTGAAACCGGAAGAGGATGTAATAATGATCTCAGGGAATGAGGCCATAGGGCTTGGTGCACTTGTGGCCGGGTGTAAATTCTTTTCCTGCTACCCAATTACCCCTGCGACTGAGATAGCAAACTGGCTGTCAAGGCATCTGCCAAAGGCAAATGGGGTGGTGGTGCAGGCCGAAGATGAGATAGCTTCTCTTGGCCAGGTCATTGGCGCCTCGTTTGCAGGGGTTAAGGCGATGACAGGGACATCAGGCCCGGGGCTTGACCTGATGATCGAGCTGCTCGGTTTTGCAAGCATGGCAGAGCTGCCCATAGTTATAGCCGATGTCCAGCGGGGCGGCCCCTCTACAGGGCTTCCCACAAAGAGTGAGCAGTCTGACCTCTTCCTTGCGGCAAAGGGAGGACATGGGGATTTCCCCCGTATAGTCCTTGCAGCGGCAACTATTGAGGATTGTTTTTATCTGACAGTAGAGGCATTTAATCTTGCTGAAAAATATCAGTTGCCCGTTATCCTGCTGAGTGACGGGTCACTCGCCTTCAGGACGGAGAAGATAAAACGGCCTGATCTGTCAAAGATAAAGATTATAAACAGGGAGATATATTCCGGTAATGGCGGGTATCAGCGTTATGCAGTTACTGAGACAGGCATATCACCAATGTCAGTACCCGGCCGGTCGGACGGGCGTTATATTGCCACAGGACTTGAACACAGCGAAACAGCAGCGCCGAGGTATTCACCGGATTATCATGCAAAGATGACTGAAAAACGATTCAGGAAGATAGCAAACTTGGAGGATGAATTTCCTGCACCGGAATGGGAAGGGAACGGGAATGCAGACGTGGGGATTATAAGCTGGGGCCTTTCGCAGTGTGCAGTAAGGGAGGCAGTAAAAAGATGTAATGAGGAAGGGCTTAAGGTCAGCGCCATCTATCCAAAGCTTATATACCCTGTACCTGTCAAGGCTATCAGGAGATTTGCATCAACAGTAAAGAAGGTACTGATACCTGAGGTAAACTATCAGGGGCAGTTCGCTGAACTTGTAACTGCGCACGCCGGCATTAACCCCATTAGATATGACATATACGGCGGTCTCCCCTTCACCCCAGGCGAGATAAAGGAAAAGATCAAGGAGGTTATATAAATGGAGTCAACACAACAACTGAAACCAAAAGACTACAGGCCAAAAGACTATAGATCGGATGTGCCACCGGTATGGTGTGCAGGATGCGGTGATTATGGTGTCCTCGCATCCCTGACCACCGCCTTCAGTGTTAATAATGTTACACCTGTTAATACAGTCCTTGTCTCAGGAATTGGATGCTCAAGCAGGCTCCCCTATTTTGTCACCACGTTCGGGATGCACACCTGTCATGGAAGGTCGCTCCCTATCGCCACCGGGCTTAAATTGGCAAGACCTGACTTGAGAGTGATAGTAGTAGGCGGTGATGGGGATCACTTCAGCATCGGTGGAGGACATCTCCCCCATGTGGCAAGGAAGAATATAGACCTGACACTGATAGTAATGGACAACTCCATATATGGCTTAACGAAAGGACAGGTTGCCCCTACAAGCAGGACAGGAATGGTCACAACGACAACACCCTACGGCTCACCTGATATGCCGGTGAACCCGATCGCATATGCCCTGGTATATGGCGCTTCCTTTGTCGCCCAGAGCTTCTCATCAAATACAAGGCTTACTGCCGATTTAATTGGCCAGGCAATAAACCACAAGGGTTTTGCATTTATAAATGTTATCTCCCCTTGTCCTACATTTAATAAGATAGATACCTTTGACTACTATAAACCGCTGCTCAAGAATATAGATGAAATCCATACTGACAAGGGTGACAAGGTAAAGGCTCTATCTATAGCGATGACGATGGGAAGAGAGAGTGGAGAGATACCGGTCGGTCTATTCTATCAGGAAAAGAGGCCAACCTATGTTGAGATGCTGAATGAAATAAAGATCAAGAACAGGGGGTCGAATACTCCGGATCTGGAGAAGATAGTAGATATATTTAAGCTATAAATGGGTAGATGAGTAGATGGGTAAATGAGTAAATGAGTAAAACCAATGACCGCATCTACCCATTTACTCATCTACTCATTCACTCATTCACTCAGAGGCTCTTGCAAAAGTCTGTGTCATCCCCGAAATCTTCTATCGGGGATATGCTTTTCTGTAATAAAACACTATATTCCCGCTTAAACCATGCGGGAATGACAACATTTTTATACTTTTGCAAGAGCCTCCCTCATTCACTCATTTCGTGATCCAGCTCTACAGTCCAGTAGAGATAATCCCGCCAGTTCTCAGGGGTATGCCTTATACCAATAGTAATCGTAACATGGGGCAGCCATTTAGGCTCACATGGTGTCTTTATGAGCCTCATCCCGCCCTCTATGGGGGTACGGCCGCTCTTCCTGTTATTACATCTCCAGCAGGCTGTTACTATATTCTCCCAGCTCTTCTTCCCACTCCTCGCAACAGGTATCACATGATCAAACGTCAGGTCCTTTACATCAAACTTCTCCCCGCAATACTGGCAGGTATAATTATCCCTCGCAAAGATATTGGCCCGGGAGAACTTTACCTTGTGTATATTCCTTGCCCTGACAAGTCTTAACAGTCTAAGGACAGATGGCAGAGGAAAGGTGATCGAAATACCATGGATCTCCCTGTCGTAGACCTCTAATACCTCTACCGTCCCCTGGAAGAGGAGGGTAATTGCCCTCTTCCAGTGTATTACCTTCAGAGGCTCATATGTGGCGTTGAGAAGTAGCGTATGCTCCATGTTATAAGTTTACCTTTTTCCAAATTACACAATATTATACACAATTCTTTTTAAAAATCAACATCTGTGTAAATATGTGTAAATGAGTCACCCATTTATAGTTTGACTTTGCACTAATAGCCAAGTAAACTAACAGTTATGTTACCGGGAAAACAAAGAGTTATCTTACCCTTCAGCCTTTTATCAGTAATTATACTATTGCTCTCTATTGTGTGGTCTCCCAGGCTTGCCGACAGTGTAACCCCCGCAGATATATGCCCGAAACATAACTTCTCAACTGGTGAGTACACCCCATGTTATTATTGTCACAATGCAGAGAGTGATACTGAGACAGGATTTACTGTAAACAATGACAGCAGGTTCTGCCTGAGCTGTCACGATGGCACTACAATGGACGCCTTTGCATATACCACTCTCGGGAGTGCTGCAGAACGTCTCTCCGGACGCATTGCCATTGGGCATATGAAGGGGATCGACCACCCATTTTCTGTCAGTTACACAGAGGCTAAAAACCTGAGCCCCACGCTGAAGTTACGGGCAAGCCCTAATACTGAGAGCGTGAAGATCTTCAATGAAAAGGTCGAGTGTGCAAGCTGCCATGACCCCCATAGCTGCAAGAACCCCCTCTTCCTCCGCATCAAAAACGACCGCAGCACCCTCTGCCTCGCCTGTCATGATATGTAAATAGATCACAAGTAACTTTGGGGGGTAATGAAGCAATGAGTAATGAGTGTAAAGCAATGAGTGATTTTGCTCATTGCTCATTGCTCATTGCTTATTGCTTATTCGAAGGCCATTGAAACCGCAAGCCAAATATTGTATGATGTTACGGGATGAAAGGCTATCTTAAGAGATATTTCATCACAGGGCTTTTGGTTATTACCCCTATATGGGGCACATATCTTGTCCTGTCCACTCTCCTCAGTTTCCTTGAGGGATTCCTTGGCGATTTCCTTAAAGACTTCGGCAGATTCTATTTGCCGGGTATGGGTATTGTTGCCCTCCTCATATTAATCTTTTCAGTAGGAATCATTGCAACCAATTTCATCGGGAAGAAGATGATGGCTTTATGGGAAGGGATCTTGAATAAGGTGCCTCTCGTCCGCAATATCTATTCTGTTTTTAAGCATATAGTTGACACCATATCACTGCAGGGAAAGGAGCAGTTTAAACGAGTAGTCCTTGTAGAGTTCCCGAGGGACGGTGTCTATGCGATAGGGTTTATGACTGGAGTAACCCGTGGTGAAGTCCAGAAGCTGACGGAGGAGAAGGTCGTCAATGTCTTTATCCCCACCACCCCGAACCCCACAACAGGGTTCTTCATATTTGTCCCGGAGAATAAAATAATGCCGCTGTCTATGAGCGTGGAGGACGGCCTGAAGATGATCATTTCAGGAGGTTTATACACACCATCCTATTTAAAAGACATAGAACAGCAGAGCGACAAAGGGTGCAAGGTAAATACAGGGTAAATAATGGTTTCAAAGGGCATTTTCAGATGAACCGTCATGAGCCAGAGGCTCACAAAGGAGGATGAAAATAATCCCCCCCCTTCCCGTTGCAATGCTTCGCAGCAACGGGAACCCAGCCCCTTTAGAAAAGGGGGACTTACCCCCCTTTTTTAAAGGGGGGATGGGGGGATTATGGGTAAAAGTCCCCCCTTTTTTAAAGGGGGATTTAGGGGGATTATGGGGTAA
>JACRGZ010000158.1 GCA_016234155.1 Nitrospirota bacterium
CAGTAACAGTATCCGGGATATTGGCTGCTGGGATTTGCACCCTTAAAGGAGGAGGTCTGATGGTCTCCTCCCCAATATGCTTGAGTATACTTTTTGTGGTCTGGTAATCTGTAATAAATACCATGCTTCATAATGCGCCACCTCGCTACAGAGTTGATTTTATTGAATAAAACTAATTTGATCCTCGCTAATTCCCTGTAGCTTGCTACAGGGTCAAAGTCAGATCGAAACTTCCTTATAGAAGTTTTCGATACCCTGCGGTCTCTGCCGCAGGGTAGTTCATTTTAAATAAAATTTGCCTTGTTTTTAAATAAGGAAAATGGTAAAGTTATTTTATCAAAATGAGGTGAGGAAATGGATACAAATATTCTTGTAAAAAATATTGAGAAATACGAAGGCAAATATGTCGCAACGAAGACATTTCTGGATAAGAATGTTATCTGTTCCGGAGATGACCCCGTGAAAGTTTACAATGAAGCACAGAACAAAGGAGCTGATGATCCTGTAATATTTTATGTCCCTAAGAGGGATGTCGTTCATATTTATTCATGCCTATAAAAGACTGTCCGTTTACAAACTGCGGGAACAATATTTACCGCTAACTGTTTATCAATAGATATCTTTTGAGGCTCTTGCAAAAGTCTCAATTTGTTACCCTGCCATGAATCAAGTTCAGGGTATTTCAGGGTCTCAGATCCTGACCCTGAACCTTGTGCTGAATTTATTTCGAGCATCCTGATTTTCATCAGAGCTTGCCCTGAACTTGATTCAGGGACAGGTTCTAATAATATCAATGGACGGGATAAATGACGGGATAAATATTTAGAAGTAGAGGTCTCTTTTTCCTTTTTCCATATCTTCTAACTTCTTCAGAGTTGCCAATCGAATTTTTATATCATCAATAGAGAATATCTGTTCGTCAATCAGGTTTTCTCCTATCTTCCGAAGTTCTTCTCCTCCATAGTCGAGGAGATACTCCTTAAAACTCAGTATCGAATTGGGGAGGCAGAATCTCTGTATATCTCCAGGTTTTGCGAACTCCATGAACTCCTGTCCTGTCCTGCCTGTGCGATAGCAAGCGGTGCAGAAGCTCGGGGCAAACCCGTCTGTTGATATATGCTGTATTACCTCTGCCGTAGTCCTTTTATCACCTATGGAGAATTGTCCCCTGGATGAGTTCTCATCATCTCCGGCAGTATAGCCGCCGGGATAAGTCCTTGAGTTTGTGCTTATCTGTGAGGCGCCGATATGAAACAGCCTGTTTCTAAGACCCGCATGTTCACGCGTACTCAGGATGATCCCTGTATAAGGGATGGCAAGCCGCAATATGGCGACAAGTTTCATAAAATCTTCATCAGAGACGGCGCAGGGTGGATTGACAGAGAGCGGGGCGCCGGATGCCGGCTCAATCCTCGGAACAGAGATAGTATGTGGCCCAACACCAAACTCCTGTTCCAAATGTAATGCGTGATATAAAATGGCAAGGACCTCAAACTTATAGTCGTAGAGGCCGAAGAGGACACCCATACCCACATCGTCTATCCCAGCCTCCATGGCACGACTCAGCGCCGATAATCTGTAGTCATAATTACTCTTCGGACCTGAGGGGTGAACCTGTTTATAAGTGGGTAGGTGATATGTCTCCTGAAATAGTTGATATGTCCCTATGCCGGCTGACTTTAACCTTTTGAACTCCTCAACACTCAATGGCGCCACATTTACATTGACCCTGCGGATATTACCATTATCCACCTTTGTTGAATAGATTATCCCTATAGCCTTCTCTATATAATCTATGCCGCACTGCCGGTGGTCTTCACCGGCTACTAAAAGCGCCCTCTTATGTCCATCCCTTATAAGGGCCTCTGTCTCAAGCCTTATCTCATCTCCTGTTAATACCCGTCTCTCGATTGTCTGATTTTCCCTTCTGAAGCCGCAGTAGAGGCAGTTATTTACGCATGTACTGGTAAGATAAAGTGGGGCAAAGAGGACAAGCCTTTTCCCGTATATAGACTCTTTTACTTCCCTGGCAGCGCTATAAAGGGATTCCAGTAAATCTTTATCCTCGCACTGCAGGAGGATTGCAGTCTCTTCAGGTGTCAGGCCTTTCAGTTGTTTCGCCTTGGCGATGATAGACTCGGCTTTCTTATGGGAAGCGTTATGAGTTCTATCGAGTATACGTTCAATTTCATCCGAAAATGCCTTCTGAAAATCAGGATTCAAGGGGTCGAGGGGTCGAGGGGTCAAGTGTAGGGAAAAGGCAGAGATTGAAGCGGTAATGGCCTCTTCACTTGAACCCTTGAATCCTTGACCCCTTGACCCCTTTATTTGGTTTTCATCCTCCTTTGTGCCCCAGGTAATTCCTAAGTCAGTAGGCGCCCTGCCAAGTGAATACAGGAGTGAAATTGTCCCTGATATCCTCCCCTGAATATCATCATCTCCTTCACCCTTCCCAGGATATATTGCATAGAGTCTTCGGTATTTTTCAGGGGTAAGATCGATCATCATGGAATTTCCGCCGGCCATGAGGGCCTTCTTTGCCCCCTCTATCCCGAAGAGGCTTTCTAATGCAGACGTAACTACTATATTCCCATCATGATTAAAAAGCCTTGTTACGGCTATGACCTTAAGAACCGTATGTATATCAATTATTGCAGAAGAGGCGAGTGGTGTGCCGGGGTGTGGTATAAAAGGTCCGAAGGAGTACATCTCAGTGTCAAAAGAGCTTGCAAGCAGGATATCTTCCACAAGGTCTCCATCTCTTTGTGCAGGCAGTCCTATAAGAGAGCCTGTGGCAACTAAATAGCCGATATCCCTTACCCCTCTGAGTGTCCGGAGCCTGCCCTCATAGTTAAGGGTTGTATGGAGCCTGCCATAAAGGTTTGGGTTGGATGTCTCAAATCTCATGAGAATACCCCGTGCACCCGCGTCATAGAGTTCTTTGTAACAATCCATGTCCCTCTCGCCGATGCTCAGAATGACAAGGACTCCGGTCATCTCTTTTATCTTCCGTATAATCCCGATAAGCCTTGAAGTGGTGTAGTAATCGTCTTCCCCGGATTGGAGCACAAAGGCCTTGAATCCAAGTTTCTCAGCCGCATGGATCACCACATCAACGATCTCGTCCGCATCCATCCTGTATCTCGTAAGGCTATTGTTATGCCTGCTTATCCCGCAATAGGCACAATCGTTTTTGCACATGTTGGAGAACTCTATGATCCCATGTACACAGGACGAGTTTCTATGCCTTCTCCGGCGGACACTGTTTGCTGTCTGATACAGCAGGTTGAGGTCTTCTTCACTTTTAGACATCATAAGGGCGAGCATCTCATCCCTTGTGAGTGCAGCGCCTTCCTCTCCCTTTTTTATAATCCGTGCTATGGCCGGGTCTGCACCTCCTGATAACCGGACATCTTCTGCAAGCCTTTCATCCCTATCCCGTAACTTAAAGAACGCCTCCTTCCAGCCCTCGAGAATACCATGTGCCTCATCTTCTTTAAGTGTCCCGACTATAAGGCCCCCCTGTGCAAAGACATAATCGCCCACCCGGATATTTCCGGCATCAACGATGGCCTCTTTTGTTTCACCAAAATAGTCTATAGTGGCTATATTATTGCTGATATCTAATACTTTTCCTGGAATGGCGTAACACATTTATTTAACTCATGACGGTTCATCTGAAAATCCCTTCTGAAAATCAGGGTTCAAGGGGTCAAGGGGTCGAGGGGTCAAGTGTAGGGAAAAGGCAGAGATTGAAGCGGCAATGGCCTCTTCACTTGAACCCTTGAATCCTTGACCCCTTGAACCCTTTATTTGATTTTCATGCCCCTTTGTGCCCCGGTGGGGCATGATGTTTCATCCATAGAAAGTATGTATCAACTGCAATCGCGTCTCCCTTACCCTCTGCGATATTATCTTTGCCACCCTCTGCATGATGAGGAAACCCATACGATAGTCCCTTTCTATCAGTTTCACCAGCAGTTTTCTGTCTATGGAGAAGACGGTTGAATCAACAACACACCTTGCAGAGGCGGTAAATAGAAATGGTTCTACAATGGCTGACCAGCCAAAGGGTTCGGCAAACTGCGAGACGGTATATACGCTCAGGTATTTTCCACCGCTTACCTTTATATCTATAGAGACCTTGCCATTTTTCAGAACATAGAGGTGGTTCGCAGGGGAATCCTCAGAGAAGATGAAGCCTCCGGCATGATAACTCTCTTCAGAGCATGTATTCTGGACTTGTGTCAGCTCTTCATCCGTCAGGTCTGCGAAAAAATCTATCCTCTTTAAGTCATCATAGGAAATCATGTGAGTCACCCTCCCGTTGCTTCTGTTATAAGCTTAACTGCCTCCGGTATCCACTTCCTGCATTCCTCTGAGAGTCCAATACGAGGCGTGATATTAGCAGCAGGGATACCGATGATTGTTATCTCGGGTATATCCATCCCCAAGGTCTGCATAAGCCTTAAGACCGAGGTTAATTCCACGTCGTGAAGGGAAAATTCCTTGTTTTCATCTGAAAATCCTTTCCTTACGGCATCCACCACTATGACCCTTTCATAACCTGAGATCATGTCTATAAGATCAATGCCTGCGGTCCCACCATCCATAATATCAACCTTTTCTGATAGATTAGTATTCTGAAGTTCATTGACTACCTGTATGCCAACCCCATCGTCACCCATAAGCGGATTGCCCAGCCCAAGTATAAGGAGTTTCCGGTTACTCAACGAACTTCACCTCAAGGAAATGCGTAGAACATGATATGCACGGGTCATATGCCCTGACCAGCATCTCAAGTCTGCGCTCTATATCTTTCTTAGGGAGGTCTATAATCATCGGGACAATAGCCTCAATGTCCTTCTCGATGTTCAGGAGGTTCTGGGCGGTTGGTATTATACAGTTTGCCGAGAGTATGACCCCCTCATCGTCAACCCCGTACTCATGATATAAAGTGCCTCTTGGCGCCTCTACAACCCCAACCCCGACACCTTCCCCAGGTTGTATCTTGGGTAATCCCCCCCTTCCCGTTGCAATGCTCCGCAGCAACGGGAGCCCTGCCCCTATAATAACCGGGGGTAAGGGGGGATTTGGGATGGGGGGATTAGAGCCGAGCAGGTTTATCAGCCTTAACGAGTCGTAAATGCAATGCACAGACTCCACTACCTGGGCAATATTGTTCATAAAGGGGTTTGTACAGGGGATGCTGAGGCCGAGCCTCTCAGCCGCCTCCTTTGCCTGGCTTGAGAGGTTAGCATAATTATTATTTAACCTTGCAAGGGCGCCTACCATGATAGGGCTGTCCCCAGACCTGACATGTTTTGCCGTTGAGTATGCGACAACACCTTCAGAAATAAATTCTTTGTACCGTTGGACCATGAGAGGGGGGGCATCTTTTGAATAAAGCAGACCGTCATAAAGTGCATATTCACCTTTATCCTGCAGGGAGCAATATTTTGCCTGCCTGTTGAACTCAGGCATCCTGATCTCTTCAAAGAATTTTACCGTCTCTTCCATATCAGGGATGGCGCCTTCGAGGATCCTTTGCACTTCATCAAGATCCTTCCGTGTTGGCGTTCTTGTGAAGCCACCGATAGTCATGCCTATGGGGTGGACGTGTCTCCCCACAAGGACCCTGCTTATATCGTTTGCTGCCTTCTTCAACCTGAGCCCCCGTTTAACTAATTCAGGGTTTGAGTTTGCAAGGTGTATCACAGATTCCACACCGAACAGGTCAGGTGCAACGAGGAGGTATATGTGAAGTATATGGCTCTGCAGCGCCTCTGCATTCATCAGTATCTTCCTTAAGAGTACGACATCCTCCGGCGGATTGACTCCTAAGACAACCTCACAGGCCTTGATGGAGGCCGATGTGTGGCTGATCGCGCATATGCCGCATATCCTTGAGGTGATATGAGGGGCCTCCCTGATATTACGGCCGATAAGCATTACCTCAAAGAATCTGGGAGATTCCACTATCTCGAGGCGCAGCTCTTCTATCCTCCCTTCCCTGATATTTAAAACGATATTGCCGTGTCCCTCGACCCTCGTTATATGATGGATGTTGATGTCATGGGACATGAAAGAATCCTTTCAACAGTTAAAGTTCAAATGCCAAATTTGAACTTTGGGCTTTGACATTTGAGATTTATATATTTATTGTTTCCAGACCGTTGAAGATGTTGAACTTGTCTCTAACATCTTCCTTAGTCAGCCCCTTCTCCATCAATATATTACACAGCGATTCGATATTAGGTTCCGAAACCAGCCCCCTGCACCCTGAACATGAGTCTCTATAAGTCGGGCATATTGCCCCACATCCGGCGCGTGTTACAGAGCCAAGGCACCACTTGCCCTCTTCAACAAGGCATACATTGCCTTTAGTCCTGCACTCCACACACACAGGGTAGTTGGGAAGAACCGGTTTTATTCTTAGCAACAGTGCCTGGACAAACCTCAGGAACTCCCCTTTATCTATAGGACAGCCGGGTATAACAAGATCTACGGGGACTACATCTTTTATCCTCTTTGTCCGGATAGTATCCGTAAATAAGTCCTTTCTCCCGTAAACAGACGGAAGCCATGAATCCTGCGGATGGAAGTTCTTCAGGACATTTATCCCGCCAAGGTGTGAACAGGTGCCAAGGGCAATCAATATCTTTGCCCTCTCGCGGATATTTTTTAATTCCGCTATCTCAGATTCCCTTGTAATAGATCCCTCTACGAATGCGATCTCATAGTCCTCACCCTTTTCACTTATGGCCTCTCTAAAGTTCACAAATTCGATATAGTCTATGAGGGTCATAAACTCGTCTTCCAGGTTCAGTATCTGGAGCTGACACCCCTCACAGCTTGTAAAACTGAAAACGCCTATCTTTGGCTTCACCTGAAAATGCCTTTTCAAATCCCCCCTCGCCCCCTAATCCCCCTAAATCCCCCTTTAAAAAAGGGGGACTTTTACCCCCCTTTTCTAAAGGGGGGAAGGGGGGGATTATTTTCATCATCCTTTGTGAACTAGAAGTTCATGAGTGTTCATCTGAAAATCCCTTCTGCTGACCCTACATGGCCTCCTGCAGTTTCTTAGCGTCCTTATATGACAGGACAGGGCCGTTCTGACACAGATATATCCCGTTAATCTGACAATGGCCGCATTTCCCGATGCCGCATCGCATCCTCCGCTCAAGGGAAAGAAAAATGTTACCTTCAAATATCCCCTTTGACAGCAGTTCAGCGATAACAAATCTGTACATTATCGGTGGACCGACAACAGCGGCTATCGTGTTCAGGGGGTCTACATCTACATACTTAAACAGACCCGTTATCACCCCTACATGCCTTGTCCATGACGGCTCTGCCACATCTACAGCGATGTATGTCTCAACAGATGGTTCATCCTCCCACCGCAGGACCTCCTCCTTAAAGAGGATATCCCTCGGCCTTTTAGCGCCTATAAGGAGGGTTACTTTACCATACCTCCACCTGTGATGGATTATATAGTTGATGAGCGATCTGAGTGACGCCAGTCCAAGGCCGCCTGCCACGATAAGGACATCTTTCCCGTCTATCTTTTCCAATGGAAATCCATTCCCGTAAGGGCCCCGGATCCCGATCCGGTCATTCAGGGAGAGTCTGTGTATAGCGCCCGTCAGATTACCGGCAGAACGTATACAGAGTTCAATAGTATCTCCGGAATCAAGGGGAGCGGAAGAGATGGATATAGGGGCCTCGCCTATCCCGAATATCGAGAATATGACGAACTGACACGGCCTGTACCGTATGCCACTGTCATTATTCAGCTTAATGGTGAATAATTTCTCTTTATCCGTTAACTGTTTTATGTCTGCAATAGTCGCAGGCGCCGGTATGAGATTAGATCTCTCCATGCCCCCTTGCCTTCTCCATTACATGGTTAAAAATATCAATGATACTTATATGTGCAATACATGAATCTATGCACCTCCCGCACCCCACGCATCCGGACCTTCCAAACCTCTTTTTGAGGTAGACCTCTTTTTTAAAGATCCTGTGTCTGACCCTTGCGGCAATACCTTCCCGGAAATTCTCTCCTGATGCCGTCTCACAGAAATTATGCAGTTGACACCCGTCCCATTTCCTGTATCTAAGCCCCTTTTCCATGTCAGGAGATATCTCATCCACCACATCAAAGCAGTAACAGGTGGGGCATACAATATTGCAGGCCCCGCAGGAGAGGCACTTTTTACCTTCTATATCCCAGATACCATCATCGTATGACTCTTTCAGCAGGTGGGAGAGCCTGTTCATATCCCCGTGCACGCTCTTCTTAAACCTTGTCTCCCTCTCCCAGTTTATCTTCATAAGGTCTACCTTGTCAGCGTATCCTGCCTTTCTTAAAACAGCGCTCTTCTCTGCAATGGCATTTCCGGTATCTGTTGCTGTACTTACATAGAACCTGTCCCCTGTATCTGTAAAGAAGAGATCAAACCCCCTGTCTGCCTTGTGATAACCTTTATCAAAACAGAGTATGTTCTCCCTGCATGGACCGGGACAGTCGTAACCGATCATTACAGTAGGGCGTCTCCTTGCAAGGTAATTCAAGTCAGACGGTTCCTCTGCAAGGATCTCGTCCATTATGTTGATTGCATTTATGTCGCAGGGATGGAGGAACGCCAGGACCTGTTTGCGGCTTGCAGTGACCGCTTTTGTCTCTGTCAGCTCATTGATATTGAACCTTAAGAGGACCTCACTGTCCGGGTATATCCATTTTACAGGGGGGAGCAGGGTGGTGTCATAATTTCGTATTATTATGGGCACAACCCTGGCCGGGTCATCTATCTGATCAAATATATAATGGCTATCCTTGCTCACAGGTGCAATCACATCGTAGTCACTCAGGAGTTCAAGGATAAACCTCTCAACATCCCTGTATTCGATGATTGCGTCCATATTCTTTTAAGCTGTTTCTAAACTAAACCCTCCGCCTCTACATATGTCGTCCTTATCAGGCCAAGCTCATATTTATTCCCCAGGTCAGGATGTGTCGGAACGACGTGGAAGAAGAAGCCGTACCCTTCCCTCTCTTCAGGCGTGACAACGGCCACATAACTGTAGAACCCCTCCCATATCTCGCCCAGCCGCCTCATAGGGGCCATGCCCATAGATTTAAACTGTCCGCTTTTATCCATCACCCCTTTGCATATTTCAACAGTGACGTCTGCCGGCGATATAGGACCCATGTCTATAGTAATAATAATCTCGAAATCCTGCAATATATTCCCCTCTTCATCACTTACATTCTCTCCCCTCTCGATAGAGACGATCTTTATATACTCCCAGTTCCTCTTCAGCCACGCCTTCCACTCTGCTAATGACCTTGACTTTGCAAAGTTTTCTTCCCTGAGCCTTGCGCCACGCTCAAATGCCGGCACATACATTATATGGGTATAATCCTTCACCATCCTTTCAGTGCTGAACTCAGGTGTTGTAGTCCGTATAGATTCTTTTACAACCTTCATCCACCCTTCCGGAATGCCACGCTCGTTTCTATTATAGTATAGCGGTATAATCTCTTTCTCTAATTTCTCATAGATATCTTCACTATCGCGATTATCCTGTGTCTCCTCGCTCTCGTGGTTATTCTCACTCCCTATAGCCCAGCCATTCTTTCCATTGAAACCCTCTACCCACCAACCGTCCAGCACGCTGAAATTGATAGCCCCGTTTATGCCGGCCTTCTGGCCGCTTGTGCCGCTCGCCTCATAAGGCCTCCGTGGCGTGTTAAGCCATATATCAACGCCTGCTACAAGGTGCCTTGCAAGGTGCATGTCATACCCTTCAATCATCACTACCTTACCTGCAAAATCCTTCATCTGGGAGATCTCATAGATCTCCTTTATAAATGCCTGCCCCGGAATATCAGCAGGGTGCGCCTTCCCTGCAAATATTATCTGAACAGGCCTTTCCTTATTGTTCAATATCTTCTTTAGCCTGTTCAGGTCACGGAAGATGATGGTTGCCCGTTTATAGGTGGCGAATCTCCTTGCAAACCCTATTGTAAGGGCGCCCGGATTGAGGACTATATCTGTCCCCTTCGTCTTTCGTGAAGAAGATGTATTCCTCTGGTTCTGGATGGATAAGATATGCTGCAGGGCCTTGAACAACCGCTCCTTTAACTCCTTTCTGACATTCCACAACTCTTCATCAGGTATATCAAAGACCTTTTCCCATATCTTGCTGTCAAGGAACCTGCACCTCCACCCGGCCTCTAAATATTTATCAAAGAGACCCCAGATAGCCGGGTCAATCCATGTCATGGTATGGACGCCGTTTGTTATATGGCCTATGGGTATCTCTCCAAGGGGGACGCCATGCCAGACGTCATTCCAGATGGTTCTCGAGACATAGCCGTGGAGTTTACTTACGCCGTTACACTGGGCAGAAAAGTGAAAGGCAAGGATAGTGAGGCTGAAGAGGTCAGATCCGCCCCCCATAGGACGGAGGCCGATTTGCATAAACTCATGGGGTTTGACAGCGGATTTTTCAAGATATTTTTTGAAATATTTTTCTATGAGGATAAGGGAGAAGGCATCATTACCTGCAGGGACGGGGGTATGAGTGGTGAAGATGGTGTTGCTTTTTACAGCCTCCAATGCCTCAGCAAACTTTAGCCCTTCTTCTCTTGTCAATCTTATTACCCTCTCGAGACCGAGGAATACCGAATGACCCTCATTCATGTGCCATACATTGGGGCGTATGCCGACAGCCTCTAATGCCTTCACGCCGCCTATACCCAGTAAAATCTCCTGAGAGACCCTTACCTCGCTGTCACCACCGTATAGATTGCAGGTTAATCTCCTGTCTGCCGGGCTATTTTCTTCAATATCAGAATCTAACAGGAAGAGAGGAATCCTCCCCACATCTACCTTCCATACCCTTGCATAACAACTCCTCCCGGCCAGATCAACAGATATTGTGATATCATTACCCGCTAAATTTTTTACCGGTTTAACAGGCATGTCCGTAAAATCGTAGTTTTTGTAGATGGCCTCCTGTTCCCCCTTTTTATTGACCTGCTGTGAGAAATAACCCTGCCTGTATAGAAGTCCGACCGCGACAAACGGTAGTCCTAAATCACTTGCCGCCTTGCAATGGTCGCCTGCCAGTATACCCAAGCCGCCGGAATATACAGGTATCGCCTCATGCAGGCCGAATTCTGCAGAAAAATATGCAACAAGGATATTTCCGCACTTAGGGTAGATTTCAGAAAACCATGTGTCCTTTGGATTGCAATATGCATCAAACCCTGTTATTACCCGCCTGTAAAAGGCCATAACCTCCTCATTAGAGACTGCCTCTATAAGCGCCTCCCTGCTGAGTCTTTTCAAAAATACGACAGGGTTTCTTTCCGCCTCTTTCCAAAGCCTCCTGTCAATCGCCTCAAAGAGGTCCTGAGCGGCTGGATTCCACGCCCACCACAGGTTATAGGCAAGCCTGTTCAAACCGGTTAATAAAGAGACAGGTGTTTCTGATTCGGCCATAAAACGGCTACCTCCATTTGATTGACATTATATCATGTGAGTAAAAATGAACAACAATTTACATGCATATCGGATTAAGGTCAAGTAATAAATTCTAAATTACTGCGCTTCTTGCAGAAGTCTCAATTTGTCACCCTGTCCTGCCCTGAACTTGATTCAGGGCATTTCAGGATTATTTCAGGGTCTCTTTTATTTCAGGGTCAGTGGGTTTTCACCGAGAATTAAATTATTTTATTTAATGCCCCCTGTTAACTACAATATTGACTTGAGAAGAATATGTAGTTAATATGTAGTTAACCATGAGTATCGTTAAAAAAACCTTAGCGGAAAATTACATATTCTTCATAAGAGAACTTTCCCGCATTGATGATGAAATCAGGAATCTGCCAAGGGGCAGTATCTCCGCCAAGAAGATTGGCAAAACTACCTACTACTATCATCAATGGAGAGAGGGTAAAAAGGTGAGGTCTGTTTCCTTAGGCACTGAGATACCCCCCGAACTGCTTCAGACTATTAACAGAAGAAAATTGCTGGAAGGACAAAAAAAGCAGATAACTAAAGAGATAGCTATTATTGCTAAAGCAATTGATACTCAGAGGGTTACAGTAGATGATGTAATAAAAGTTTTTTCGCAGAATGGTATACGGGTTATTCTTATCGGTTCATACTGCATCCCTATCCTGAAGGAGGAGTTGAAGATTAATTTGCCAACGATTAAGACGCAGGATATAGACTTTCTTGTAAATGTTCCTTACCGGGGCAGAGATATAGATGTAGAATTGCTTCTAAAACCTCTTGGATTTTCTTTGGGATTTAACCCTGATGGGTCCAATTTCTTTACAAACGGTATTTTTAAAATAGAGTTTTTAGCGCCTCAGGGCGGCAGGGATACGGATAAGGCTATCTACATTAAGCCTCTGAAGATAAGTGCGATACCTTTGAGGTATCTTAGGATGCTGTTTGATCAGCAAATGGAGGTAGAAAAAGAGGGGTATAAATTTATTGTGCCGAGCCCATGGGTACTTGCCTACCATAAGATATTAATCGCAAAGAACAGAAGGGTGAAAGATAAAAAAGAAAAGGATATGCTGCAGGCAATAGCGATATTAAGGGAGATTTTCAAAAGGCCGGATGATGCAAAAAAAGCCTTGTCCTATCTGGAGACCCTGCCACCGAAATGGAAGGGCTGCATTAAAGGATGGCTTGCTGAGCATATGCCGGATATTTCTTTATAGCGGTCTATTGCTATCTCATGCCTCAGCGTATATATCGTCAGGCCTCTATGGTCCACTATCCTATTGGGGCGTGTTTTATAATGTCCTGACTGCTCATCCGGCAGGACCTTGCGGGTAAGAATCCGGTGCAGATGCAAAAGGTCTGACTCATTGATGGATGCGCTGGTCTTCCCGTTCCATATCCAGCTCATGGCCGCAAGGCAGTTTAGTATTTCCTGCTTGTCCTTCACAGGCGCTCCTATCTCTTCCCCGCGGGCAATGGCCTCTACCTCTACTGAAACTGAATTATTGACCGTGAGGGTAATTTTTTTGTGATGCATCACGGCTTACGTGCGACGACGATACGGAATACCATAGGTAAGGCAATCTTGTCCCTGCTCTGATATTTATTCACCGCCCTTTTAATCTCAGCCTCTGCCTCATCCCTTTGTTTCTCCGCAAGCTTTGCGAAGAGCGGCTGGAGTGGCGCTGCCAGTTCCTTTACATTTGCAAGGTACTCCTCAGCCGAGTCAAAGATGGACTCACCGCTAATCTCCTCATCCGATATGCCTGAAAGCCCGGCTGCCTCAGTTATTCCAAGCAGATCACCAGGTTTGGCGAGCCTGAAGATACCAGGCTGATCAGGGGCCGGTGTCGGCACTTCTGTGAATCTTTTTATGACCTCCACCGGTATCCTTATGAATGGATTCTTGTCTGCTGAAGACCAGACTGCTGCTGAAAAATATCCTCCTGCCTTTAAGACCCGTGCTATCTCATTTACGCTGCCTGCTATGTCAGGGAGGAACATGAGGCAGAAGCGGCTGATTACAGCATCAAACGATGCATCCTCAAAATGCAAAACGGTTACATCCTTTGCCTCAAATTCTATATTTGAGAGGCCCAGTCTCTCTGCCTTCTGTCGTGCAATCGAGAGCATACCCTCAGAGAGATCAAGGCCGGTAACAGAACCCTGGCTGCCGACCGCCTGTGCTGCAAGGATTGCAGGATAACCTGTGCCGCAGCCAAGGTCGAGGACCCTTTGACCTGTGCGCAGGCGCGCATCTCCGATCAGTCTGTAGTTGACAAAGGCCATGTTCAGGTCAAGGCTTTGATCCCATTTTCCCCATGCCGGGGCAACGCGGTCCCAGTCCTGCCGCTGTTTTTCAATGTACTGTGTCTTGTCGGGTGATGCCATGTTAGCGCCTCCTTAATTTATTTTGCCTGCCCCCCTCACCCTGTCCCTCTCCCCCTTACAGGGGGAGAGGATTAAGGTGAGGGGGTGTCCTCCACTGCAAAAAAGACATCGTTAGGGGCGGCCGTTGTTGATATCTGGGTATTACGGTAATCCGTCCATATAACATATGCCTTCCCATCTGACACGGCTATAGCCGGCTTCTCATGCCACGTTACCTCAGTAGACTCATCACCGGCATCATCGTTAACTATACGATTAGTAGTGAAGCTTGCGCCGTCACTGCTTTTTGCAAAGTATATATCCTTTGATCCGTTCCTCTGGTCGTCCCAGGCTACATAGATATAAGTGCTGTCTGACGCTATAGCGGGATACGCCGGGCCACCGAAAAATCCTGCATTTGGATTATCAGGAAATGAAGGATTTGTGGTAATTTCATCCAGCGTAGCTCCATCAAGTTTTATAAGGTCAAAATCGTATGCCTGTATTATCTCATTTTCAAACTTGGAATCAGATATCTCTGCCTTCTGCCATACGGCGTATACTTTCCCATCAGGGCCAACTGTAATGGAAGGGTATCTTGCATTGTATCCAGAGGCTATAGGTAGGTCTGCTTCATCTCCAGATGTCCCCCCTTCTATCTTTCTTATCTTTATATGGGTTGGCGACAGGATTGGAAACCCGGTAAGATCCTCCCAGACAACATAGGCAGCATCTGAAGAATCTGTGGCTATGGACGGACGCCTTCCAGCATTTCCTATGAAAGTGTTTGTGGGAAATGTCTGTCCCTGGTTGCTGCTTATAGCGAAATATATATCAGGATAATTCTCAGAGCCATCGAGTCTATCCTCCCATACTACGTATATTATTCCATCTGGGTCTATGGCGATAGCAGGCGATGACTCTTTTGACAGACCAAAGTCCCGACCCTGGTTTACCTTTACAGGGGAGGCAAAGGGAGATGTAGTCCATGGACAATCTGTGCCATCAAATCGTGAAATATATATGTCCCCATCCCCATCCCTGTAATCCTCCCAGACTACGTATACATTACCACTACTATTGTCTTCCGCAATAGAGGGTGAAAATTGATTAGCTGAATTAAACGCAGCCACACGAATCTGGGAATCACAGAAACTGTTTCCACCGTCTGAACTCTTTGTAAAGAATATCTGATAATATCCCCCGATACTATTATCTGCCCACACCACATATATAGTATTCCCATTTACAGTAATGCTTTTTTGCCCCGCAGAATATGTATTTGCCATTGCAATTCCTTCATCAGTAATCATCTTATTAGTCTTAAATGTTGTAAGGAATGCGATAGCATCTCCAAAAGAACCAGATGAATCACTTGCTCGTATTCGCACTTTTTCAGGTGCTGCTGTAGCATCGGATGGTGCGATATATTTTCCATTTGCATCAATAGTACCTACTGTCCCTTCATTACCACCGAGAATCCCGTCCACACTCCATGTAACTGTTGTCCCTGCAGGGTCAACTGAGAATTGTTTAGTGTCACCCAGGGTTATCACTGCTGACCCAGGCGATACTATGACGAGCAGCTCCTCTTCTCCCTTCAGCGCACAACCGGTTACCAATAACATTCCAAGGAATATAGACATCACCGCAACTCTTGATTCAGTTCTCACTACTGATCTATCTTTCATTTGAAAATGCCTCTTTCAAATCCCCCCTTACCCCATAATCCCCCTAAATCCCCCTTTAAAAAAGGGGGACTTATCCCCCCTTTTCTAAAGGGGGATTTTTATAATCCTTTGTGAGCCCCGGCTCATGGCGGTTCATCTGAAAATAACCTTTCCTCTTTCATGTGTCATGCTGAACTTGTTTCAGCATCTCTTCGTTTTGAGACCATGAAACAAGTTCAGGGTGACAGTGTAGCATTTTCATGCCCCTTTGTGAGCCGTAGCCCACCCTGCTAAAACCTAACCGTCTCCTCCATGAATTTTTCTATCGCAAAGAGGGTCGTCTCCGGAGCCTC
>JACRGZ010000159.1 GCA_016234155.1 Nitrospirota bacterium
TCAAGGGGTCAAGGATTCAAGGGTTCAAGTGAAGAGGCCATTGCCGCTTCAATCTCTGCCTTTTCCCTACACTTGACCCCTCGACCCCTTGACCCCTTGAATCCTGATTTTCAGAAGGGATTTTTGGGTAAACTGCTTTTTATGAAGATAAATGAGATATTTAAGGGCATCCAGGGGGAAACATCCTTTCAGGGGGTGCCATCTGTCTTTATCAGGACTACTGGCTGCAATCTAAGGTGCCGCTGGTGTGATACAACATACGCATATCTCGAAGGGACAGACTACACTATAGCTGAGATCTTAAAAATCGTAGAAAAATATGCCTGTCCAGAGTCAAATCGAAGGACCTGTAAGTATATTGTAATTACAGGTGGAGAACCCCTCATGCAGGAAGAGACACCATCGCTTATAACCCAACTTATACAGAAAGGGTATAAAGTCCTTGTAGAGACTAATGGCAGTATGGATATCTCAAGGCTTCATCCTGAGGCAATAAAGATACTGGATATTAAATGCCCGGAGAGCGGCATGACGGAGAAGCTCCGCTGGCAAAATATAGAGGCCCTCTCCCCCGCTGATGAGGTCAAGTTTGTAGCAGCAGATTATGATGACTATAAATGGGCAAGGGCGATAATAGAGTATTACAGGCTTGCAGATACCTGTACGGTTATAATCTCCCCTGTCTTCGGCCGGCTTGATCCAAAAATACTGGCTGAATGGATTATAAACGATAATCTCAACGTACGGTTGCAATTACAGTTGCACAAGTATATATGGGGTCCTGATGTCAGAGGCGTCTAAATCTTTTAGCTACTGCAGCAGTATTGCTTCAGGACATTATGAAAACTTCCCTGTAGGGTCATGGCTGATCCCCAGGGAGAAGAAGAAATATGTCCACACCATATATGCATTTGCACGTAAAGCGGATGACTTTGCAGACGAGAAGGTGTATAGAGAAGAAGAACGTCTGCAACTTCTTGAAGATTGGGAAAATAGGCTTGAGGGATGCATTGACGGAGGCTCAAAAGACCCGGTATTCATTGCACTCAAAGAGACTATTGAGAAGTTTGATATACCTGTGGGACTGTTAAAGAATCTTATCGTTGCCTTTAAAATGGACACGGTCAATAAGCGATACAAAAAGATGTCAGACGTTCTTAATTATTGTGATTATTCCGCAAATCCGGTAGGGAGGATAGTCCTGCACCTGTTTGAATATAAAGACCCTGAGCTCCACAGACTATCTGACTTTATCTGTACTGCCCTGCAACTCACAAATTTCTGGCAGGATATCGCTATAGACCTTGAGAAAGACCGTATATATCTCCCCTTAGAGGATATGGAGCGGTTTGGCTATACAGTGGATGAGCTAAAATCTCACGTTATAAATGATACATTCAGGGATCTTTTAGCCGGTAAGATAAGGTTTACAAGAGGTCTTTTCACGCAGGGGTTACCGCTCTGCACGAGTGTTGGTAAAGACCTCTCGCTCGAACTCAGGGCTGTGTGGTCAGGCGGCATGAAGATCCTCGAAAAGATAGAAAAAAATGGATATGATGTCTTTAATAGAAGGCCTGTTATAACTGCGCTGGACAAGGTAAAGATCTTTTCGCGGGCACTGATTATGGGACACTGAGCATTGCACTACAGCGCTAATCCAACACAATGCCATAGAATTACCAAGGGGAGTAATACCAATTTCTACTACTCTTTCCTTTCACTCCCTTCTGAAAAGAGAAAGGCAATCTACTCAATCTATGCCCTCTGCCGCCGTCTGGATGACGTCGTGGACAAATCCGACAGCAAGCTTGAGGCCTCAGAAAACCTCCTTAAATGGACAACGGATATCATCAACATGTATGAAGGTCGGCCCTCACACCCGGTTACTGTAGAACTCAAACCATACATAGAGAGATACTCCATCCCCCGGAAATACTTTTTTGAGCTTATAAAAGGGGTGGAGATGGATCTTATAAAAAACAGATACGGGACCTTTGATGAGTTACACAAGTATTGCTACAGGGTGGCATCTGCGGTCGGGTTAATCTGTGCAGAGGTATTCGGTTACAGGAATGCAGAGACATTGGGATACGCGGTTGATCTCGGGATTGCCATGCAGCTTACCAATATACTCAGGGATATAAAGGCCGATGCGGCAAAGGGACGCATATATCTGCCGCTTGAAGACCTGAGGAAATTCGGTTACACGGAGGCAGAACTACTTTCGTCTACATATAATCCGACATTTATCGAAGTTATGCAATTTGAGTGTCAGCGTGCATGGGGCTATTATAAGAGGGCACAGGAAACACTTCCTAAGGAAGACAGGAAGGCTATGATAGCCGCTGAGATAATGCGGGCTATTTACAGCCGCCTCCTGCAAAAGATAGAGGCTGCAAAATATGATGTGTTTTCTCTTCCCATACAATTGACAAAGACACAGAAACTATATATTGCCTTCAGAACCTGGCTTGAAAACAAACTGGGGGCATGAAAATTAAATAAAGGGGTCAAGGGGTCGAGGATTCAAGGGGTCAAGATAGAAGTAAGAAGTAAGAATCAAGAAGTTAGAAAAATAACGGACATGTTTCACGGGATTTTCTACCTACACTTGAACCCTTGACCCCTCGAATCCTTGAATCCTGATTTTCAGGGGTATTTTCAGATGAAAAAAGTCATTATCATCGGCGGCGGCTTTGCCGGCCTCACCGCATCTGCAGAGCTTCTGTCCGCAGGTTTTCATGTAACCCTCATAGAACAACGAAGATTCTTAGGCGGACGGGCATATTCATTCTTTGATAAAAAGGCAGGCATTGAACTGGATAACGGCCAGCACATCCTGATGGGATGCTACGAGAAGACCTTCAGATTTCTGAAAAAGATAGGCGTTGCTGATAAGTTATACATTCAAAAAAATCTATGTGTAGATTTCGCGGACAATCGTGGGGGAACTTACAGATTAGATTGTCTCCCGCTGCCTGCACCACTCCATATTTTATCAGGCATCTTGCGATTTAAAGCCCTAAGTCTTACAGACAGACTCAGAATTCTAAACATCGCACGAGGAGTTTTGGGTGGCAGCCTCACAAATTCGTCCGGCAATTGCTCTGTTGCAGAATGGCTTGCCGGACTTGGCCAGAGTGAGCAGTCACGGGATGCCCTGTGGGATATCATAACACTTGCAACGATGAATGAAGACCCGGACAGGGCATCAGCCGCCATCTTTAAGACCGTCTTGAGAAAGGCCTTCTTTACCGGCAGGAAAGGCTCAAGGATTGTATTGCCTGCTGTCCCTCTAAGCAGGCTATATGTAGACGCCGCAGAAACTTACCTGAAACAATATGGAGGAGATATACAAAAAGGGTGTCTCGCATCAGAGATATTGATAAAAAACTGTAAAGTCTCCGGAATAAGATTACGGGATGGAAGGATAGTGAGAGGAGACTATTATATGAGCGCAGTTCCTTACCACTCTCTACAAAGATTATTAGATGCTGTCATTCCTGCCCCTGCTTCCGCATGGGTAAACTCAGCAGGAATCCATGGTCTGGATTCCCTTAAATCATCACCTATCATATCCATACATCTCCTGTTCGATAAACCCATAACCCGCTATCCCTTTGTAGCGGCGATTAACTCCCCTATCCAATGGGTCTTTAATAAAGAGATGATATACAGTGATAATGCCTACAAAGGTCTTGTATCCCTTGTTATAAGCGGCGCACATCACTATGTTGACTGGACTTCCGATAAACTGATAGCTATGTCATTATCTGAACTCAGGAGGATGTTACCTCTTGCTGACTCTGCCAAACTCCTCTACAGCAAGGTGATAAAAGAGAGAGCGGCCACCTTCTCTCCTCTGCCTGGTGTAGAAAAATACCGGCCGGATCAAAAGACACCCATAAAGAATCTCTTCCTCGCAGGTGACTGGACAGACACAGGACTTCCAGCAACAATAGAAGGGGCAGTTATAAGCGGGTTGAAGTGTGCAAAGGCAATTGTCAGCATTTAACCGAGGGAAAAATCCTCTTCGGAGGATGTAAACTTGATGGACTCGTAAAAAGTCATCAAGCCTGTCATTGCGGTGAGCCGAAGCCCTGACCCTGAACTTGATTCAGGGGAAGGGGAAGCGAGTTTATCAAACTTAACGGGAATAAATTTAAAAAGGGAGACCTGTAACGTTTTGGTAGTGTTCAGATTACCCTTTTATAATCTCTGAGCCTCAGCCGCCAGACCTTGACTCCGCAGAAGCGTTCGCCTTCAGGACATACTGGCCGCACATCGGCCATATCTCTCGACGTGCATGGGGGAAGGAGGTATTTGCCTGTGGTGGGATTGACCTCACAAATTTGCATAACCTCATCGAGGGATGCACGCCATATCTCCTCCTGGGCGTTGTAGCAAAGTCGCATAGCATACTTATGCCTTAAATTCAACAGGTCCCCAGACTCGGTAAAACGGATCGCAGCAGCATTTGGAAGGAGATACATGGCAAACTCATCACTCACGCCAAGGGCCTTGAGCCGGTTGATCCCATCCCATGCCTGATCCATCGTCTCCCTGTAAAACCTCTCTACCTTCCCGTCCTGACGGATGAGTTCCGGAGTGATGTAATCAGGCTCATCGGTAATGTGCCTATGGAGACATGGGCGTGTAGCAGGCGTCATCCTGTGCCGCTGATCCTGAGAGTCTGCTGTATGGCTGATCTTCTTCCGGAACGTATAGGTTGCATGGGAGAGCGCCCTCGTCAGCTTGGACAGTGTCGCCAGATTTAATGTCTCGCCATAAAGTCTATTCTGTGAGGGGTCTAATACAAGTCTTAATGCCTGATTGTCACTAAGCCTCCGCTTATCCCTGTACCTTGAAGAGGGGAGGCCAAGGACCTCACGGACAGACTGGGCAACAGTGGCCTCGTTGTTCTGCTTGTAGTCAACCAATTTCGATACCCGTCCTCCCAGACTCGCATCAAATTCCTTCAGGAATCTTTTTTGAATACGAGGGCCCAACACCGGCTCGTGGGATACAAAAAACCGGTATTCTGGTGTTGCTTCCATATCCAGCGGCTCTTCAAGGATGGCCTTGTAGAGCGGCTCTGCACGGAGAATCTCCTGTATTATCTTGCCCACGACAATACGCTGCTCAAGAGGGGCATCGTACTGGTTACAAAGGCGGTAGTATCGGAAGATTGTGAGGACATTAACAGTATGGTAGAGATATGTAAATGCAGCAACAGGTATCACATACCTTGCCACCTCCTGTGCCTTTTTAGTGACCTCCCTTTCAAGTTTCTTAGCAGACTTGTAAATGGGAAGTTCTATCTGAAGCAGATCAGAGTTTCTACCCCTGCGTTTTGCCCTCATCCTGTTCATCTCATAAGCCCTGAATCGCCTGAGATACTCGGCCTTGACGATAGGGTAGAGACCCTCTGTCAGCCTGTAATACGCCTGCATCTGGAGTGCTGCGGTCTTTTCATACACTGCCAATGCCTCACCCTTCAAAGGCGGTATGAGAAAATTCCCCGGCCTGATTGCAACATAACGCTGGCTTACCTGCTCTGAATTATAAAAGGGGTGGCTGTGCAGGAATGACCAGACAAACTGCCGTGAGACATTCGAAATAGCAAACTGAAAATGTGCATGCTGGAGTGTCGTGTGATGGCCTGCCTTATAGATATCCTTTGCGAGTTTCTTATAGTCTTCTGTTATGTTATCCTCGTCTATTATCCCTTTACCTGAATAGCATGTCTGGGCTGTGGCGACAAGGTTTTTGAAAGGGGTGGAAAATGCCTTCTCTAATTTAACAATGGGTGCAGGAGATATGAATTGTTCCATTTATCTCCTCACTTCATACCGAGAAGTCTTGCGATCGTTGGTTTCCCGAACAGCTCAAAGCCCCTTATCGCCTCAGGTGGATAGCCTGCAACGCATACAACCGGCTTCTCTGCCACTACTCCCATAATAAGCGGCCTGCCTGACCGCATAGGGACACCGTTCACAACCACACCCGGCTCGTCTAATGAATTGATAAGCTCAACTATGAACTCCTTCCCGCCAACCGCCGTCCCGCCGGAGATCACCGCCATATCAGCCCGTGTGAGCCCTGCCCGCAGCGCCTTTTGAAACGCATCAAAATCATCCCTCATTATATCTACAACAAGTGGTATCCCTCCATATTCCTCAGTAAGCGCAGAGATGGTATACGAATTTGCATCCCACACATATCCGGGCTTAAGAGGCTCCGAAGGCCGGATTATCTCATCCCCGGAGCTGTATATTGCAACTATAGGCTTTCTTGCCACACCGAGAGAGGAAATTCCCTGACCTGCAAGGAGCATTATCTCCTTCGAGGACAGCCTTGTTCCAACCCTCAGAATGACCTTATCTTTTTTTATCTCGCATCCCCTGCTTTCAATATTGTCCCCTTTATTAAGCGATCTTTTGATGGTAATATTATCCTCACCCCTCGTAACATCCATCTGTCTTGCGACGGCATAACCCCCCTCAGGCACAAAACTCCCTGTGCTGACCTCCATGCAACTCCCTGCCGGCAGACCTTCTGTATATGTCTTCCCCGGCCCTATCATCCCTTTGACAGCAAGAGTTACAGCGTTATTCTCTCCTGCAGCAGTTGTATCAGACAGATTAACAAGATAGCCTTCTACTAACGCCCTTGAAAATGGCGGCGAGTCTACGGAGGCCGCAATATCATTTGCCAGTATCCTCCCGTTACATTCAGACAGCCCTACAGCCTCTACGCCAAGCGGACCAGGCGGAAATGCCTCAAAGAATTTCTTTAACGCTTCTGCAACCGGATCATTTTGTGGATTGTTCATATAGCTTCTCCTCTATGAATCTTGTTATCTGTTCAACTGATTAAACGCCGGGAACTTTGTTGATTCATCTTACAATGAGTGGATTTTTTTGTAAACCGGAAATATAGTTTGACACATACATACATATTCTATTATCCTATTTTCAGACATGTCAAAAGAGACTATTGCACCTGAAATCTTCCTGCCTGAGAAGTTCGGCATCGCCAGTCACTCTCTGGAAAAAACCCTGACAGGCTTGTTACGCAGAAAGGTTGACTATGCTGACCTCTACCTCGAATATATTGTCAGCGAGGCATTAAACCTCGAAGAGGGGCTTGTTAAAAATGCGTCAAAGAGTATAACCCAGGGTGTGGGGGTGCGGGCGATTGCAGGAGAGAAGACAGGTTATGCTTACTCTGATGAGGTATCTTTAGAACATATACGGCTTGCTGCGAGGACTGCAGGTTATATATCGGCGGAAGCAGGCAGTAATGCACTTGTGCCGTTCAAAAGTGTGGAGAAACCTAAATTAAATCTCTACCCTATTGATGTATATCCGACAGATGTACCTGTGGAGGCAAAGATCCGGCTGCTTGATAAGATAGATACGATGGCAAGAAACTATGACCATCGTATCAAAAACGTCCTTGCCTCCTTTACCAGTGAATACAGGGTTATACTTTTAATCACATCTGAAGGGCTTATTATCGGTGATATACAACCGTTGTGCAGGCTTAATGTCACATGTATTGCAGAGGGCAGCGGAAACCGTCAGATCGGGAGCTATGGCGGGGGAGGCCGTGTAGAGTTCTCGTATTTCTTTGATGAGAACCGCTATGTTCTTTATACGAGAAAGGCCGCAAAGCAGGCGATAACAAACTTAGAGGCAGTTGATACACCTGCCGGCGCCATGGACATTGTCCTCGGCCCGGGATGGCCCGGGATACTCCTCCACGAGGCTGTAGGCCATGGCCTTGAGGCTGACTTCAACAGAAAACGGACATCGGCCTTTACAGATATGATAGGGAAGAAGGTGGCCTCTGAACTATGTACCGTAATAGATGACGGCACAATCCCCCGGCGGCGCGGATCAATTAATATAGACGATGAGGGGACAGAGGCGCAGCGTACCGTGCTTATAGAAAAGGGTATCCTCAAAGGCTATTTGCAGGACAGGCTTAATGCAAAACTGATGAAGATGCCTTTAACCGGTAATGGGCGCAGAGAGAGTTATGCCCACCCGCCAATACCACGGATGACAAATACCTTTATGATGCAGGGTGATACAGCGCCTGTTGATATAATACGTTCCGTACGGAGGGGACTATATGCCGTTGCCTTTGGCGGCGGCCAGGTGGATATAACAAACGGCAAATTTGTATTTACTGCAAGCGAGGCATATCTGATAGAAGATGGGAAGGTTACAACACCAGTGAGGGGCGCAACATTGATAGGAAATGGGCCCGATATCCTCAAACGTGTCTCCATGGTAGGCAACGATCTGGAGTTAGATGCAGGGGTTGGCACATGCGGGAAAGATGGACAATCTGTACCAGTCGGCGTGGGAATGCCTACAATCAAGATAGATGGGATGACAGTGGGGGGAACTGTTTGATAAAAATTCTAAATACTAAGCTCTAAATCCTAAATAATATCAAATGTCAAAATTCAAATGACCAAAACAACTGACCCTTCACTGTTTTGAATTTTGAAATTAGAAATTCGAATTTATTTAGGATTTAGAAATTAGGATTTAGGATTTCATCGTGGGTGTTTTCGGATGAGTCAAATGGGGAAAAAAGGATTTTTTATGAATATTACTACAGACATAGCCCTTGAGCTGCTGGAAAAAGCCAAAAAGAAGGGGGCGACAGATGGTGATATAATCATCATAGAGGGGAGATCGTCTGCAGTTCAGGTGCGGCTATCCGCAATTGATACGATTACAGATTCTCAATTCAAGACCCTCGGGCTGAGGCTTTTCTTAGGTAAAAAGAGCGCTATTACCTCGACCTCAGATATGTCACCTATATCTTTAGAACGCCTTATAGAAGATACCTGCAACATCGCAAAACTGACTGCCCACGATGAATATTCAGGTCTTCCTTTGCCACAGTATGGCGCTAAAATGAAAGAGATGGAGATATATGATGAGTCTATTCATAGGCTGCCGGCAGAAGAGATGATAGAGATGGCAAGGAAGGGAGAGGCCGCTGCATTCAAATATGATAAAAGGATAAACAATTCTGAAGGGGGGGGGTTCAGCAAGAGGTACACACATGTCATATATGCCAATACGAACAGTATATATGGAGACTACAAGACCTCAATGTTCTCCATATCTGTATCACCTCTTGCAACTATGAATGGTCTGATGCAAAGGGATCACTGGTATTCGGCAAAAAGGCGCTTCAGCGAGCTTGATAAACCGGAGAGTGTTGGAGAAGTTGCAGCAATGCGCACTGTAAGGCGTCTCGGGGCAAGGAAGATACATACCCGGCAGGCCCCGGTTGTATTTGACCCTGAGACAGCCTCAAGCCTTCTGAACAACCTGTGTATGGCTGTATCCGGATATTCCATCTACAAAGGGGTCTCGTTCCTTGTGGGTATGTTAAACAAGCAGATAGCGTCGTCGGATGTGACAATCTACGATGATGGCACAATCCCGTGGGGACTTGGATCAAAACCCTTCGATGCGGAAGGGATATCAACACGCAAGACTATTGTAGTAGAAAAGGGTATCTTAACCGGCTATCTAATGGATTCGTACTCTGCGAGAAAATTGAACCTTACCTCTACTGGAAACGCGTCACGCAGCCCGGGAGATCCCCCTGTTGCAGCCCCAACCAACTTTTATCTATCCCCTGGAAGTTATTCCCCTTCTGATATAATAAGATCCGTAGATTCAGGTCTATATGTTACAGATCTGATTGGTTTCGGATTCAATCCGGTAACAGGAGATTACTCCCGCGGGGCTGTTGGTATGTGGATAGAAAAGGGAGAGCCGGCGTATCCTGTGGAAGAGATAACTATAGCAGGCAATCTGAAAGATATGTTCATGGATATAGAGATGGTGGGGAATGACCTGGATTGCAGACGTAAGGTGTGTGCCCCAACAATAAAGATCGGGAGATTGACTATAGCAGGACACTGATAGTATTAGGGTTCAAGGGTTCAAGGGGTCGAGGGGTCAAGTGAAAAAATAAACCCTCGACCCCTTGAACCCTATTTTTAAAATATGCTCAAGAAGAACCGCAGGGACGAGATACTTAAGGCGGCCATATCAGCCTTCTCAGAGAAAGGGTATCACGATACAAGTATCACAGATATAATAGAAAATGCCGGCATAGCCCGTGGAACCTTTTATCTCTATTTTGAAAATAAGAGGCGGATATTCGACAGCATCCTCGATAACTTAATAGTGGAGCTTGACCACTGCATCAAAAAAATAGAGCTTGGAAAAGGACATCCAAACCCTTTAGACCAGCTCAAGGCAAATCTGACCCGGGTTATTACACTCCTGATAGAAAATCCCGAACTGACAAGAATATTGTTACACCATGCAACCGGTCTTGATGCCGAGTCTGACCAGAAGATTACGGAATTTTATGATGACTGGGCACACAAAATCGAAGAGGCTGTCAGATTAGGTATAAAAATGGGCCTTGTCCGGCAGTGCAATTCTAAGTTAACTTCATACTGCATCCTTGGGAGCATAAGAGAAGTTATAGAGCATATCACATTAAACCGACGAGAGAAACAGGATATAAATATAGTCGTTGAAGA
>JACRGZ010000160.1 GCA_016234155.1 Nitrospirota bacterium
AGACGGATGAAAATCTTGCACGTCTGACAACGTGCGGTGTCGGCGCATGTGAAGGAAATGCCGTGGTCGAGACCTGCATGGCAGGGACATGGAGCGACACCTGCGATCCGCTTGCAGGGGCCTCCGCGGAAATCTGCGACAACATTGATAACGATTGCAACGGAAGCATTGATGACGGACTAATTTGCACATATCTCCCTTACAATCTGGATGGCGCTGACGGCTTCCGCTATGATGTCTACGAGGGGGGATATCTGGGGGATGGCGGCACCTTTGACAGAAGGTTGGGGGATGCATATAACGGCTCATATTACCTTTATATCAACTATATCAACGGTTCATGGGGTTCATGGATGTCCTCAGCAGTTGCAAGTCTTGAAGACAATGACCGTGAGCTTGTCATCGGCCCTCAGACCATAGACGGGCTTCAGGTGACACGGAAGGTCTTTGTGCCGGCGGAAGGTGGTTTTGCCAGGTATATTGATGCCATTTACAATCCCGGAGGGGATACAGCCGTGAGTGTCCAGGTCTATAGCGCCCTCGGTTCATTAGGTGATACAGTTATATCAACATATCCTGTTGATACCGGAAATACCTATGCCGTGACATATGATGGCGGGAGAAGTGACCCCTCATTGGCCCATGTCTTTGGCGGCATGGTCAGGGGAGTGGATGTGAGTCAGGTCCAGTTTATTGACGGAAATAACGTGATCTACTATCAGTGGGATGGTATATCAATAGCTGCCGGTGAAACAAGGTGTATTATGCACTTTGCCATTCAGAGAGAGCCTTATGATGAGGCCGGGGCGATGAGCCAGGCGGAGGCGCTTGTGAATCTTACGTATCCGAATGCCCTGAGCGGCATGAGTGCCGAGGAGAGGGCCTGTGTGGTGAATTTTGCGATACCGCCGTAGCGCCGACCCCCTCACCCTATCCCTCTCCCCTTAGGGGAGAGGGGAAGGGCGAGGGGCTATCTCCTTTAATGCCTTTTCCAATTTCTCCTCTCTTTCTTCAAGTTCCTTATTCTTTCTTATTACAGGCGCAATGGCAGACCTTCTATCCCACAAGACAAAACCAATCAACGACATCATACCACTGAACAAAACACCAAATCCCCACCGCATTGTAGACCTTATATCATCAAACTGATTTCGAAAACTATCTCTAATATCATCTATCCGTTTATCCAATCCATCCACCTTTACCTCAAGCCTTATAAGCCTGTCCCTGTCCTCTTGGGTAAAAGGGATATCCCTTGCATAAGAAACAATGGGGAGGAACAAACTCAATATAATACCCAGAATAAGCAACTTTGCCTTCATTTTTCCTCCATCTGTTTTTTTAATATAGCCTGTTTAACAGGCTGTGTCAAACACCTTGTTGAATCATGACTATATTTGATGGAATCGTAAGAAGTCGTCATTCCGGCGAAAGCCGGAATCCAGAGGTTTTGCAACTCATTGAAAAGACTGGATTCCTGCTCCCTGCTTAAAGCCTGCAGGGACAAGCTTCGCAGGAATGACGGAAATAGTCGTTTTTAGACTTTTTACGAGGCCATTAGAAAATGGTTAGAAATATTTAGTTATTACCGGTTTATTGTAGTCTTTCATGTTTTTGGATATGTCCGCGCATATTGATATCCTTTACTTCTTATGCTGCCGTAACATGCAGCTTATATGGTTTGATTTTATTGAGCGTCTCAGCCATTTTATCGCGGTGGACGGCAAGGTCATAGTCAATCTGTAGACGCTCCCAAAAGCCGTCAGACAGACCAAAAAAGCGGGACAACCTCAAACCCGTATCAGTAGTGATGGCCCGCTTGCCTGCAATAATCTCGCCGATACGCCTTTGAGGCACGCCGATTTCTTTTGCAAGCCTATACTGCGTAATCCCCATCGGCTTCAAGAACTCCTCAAGAAGTATCTCTCCTGGCGTAGGGTACGGAACTTGTCTTTTATTCATAATAAAACCTCCTCAGTGGTAATCCACAATTTCAACATCAATGGCATTGCCGCTCTCAAATCTAAAGCATATCCGCCACTGATCATTAATGCGGATGCTCCATTGCCCCTGCCTGCGGCCCTTCAGGGCTTCAAGTCTGTTACCCGGCGGAACTCTCAAATCTTCTATTTTGCCTGCGACATTAAGAAATGCCAGCTTACGCATGGCAACTGCTTCAAATCCGGAAAACCGGGCAATGCGCTTTCCTTTAAACATCGCCTCAGTATCCCGGCACTTAAACGAAGCAATCATGAAATAATACTAACGTAATGCGTTAGTATTGTCAAGCTTTATTATTAACCTCCCCTAAAAATGACATCTGAAAGAGAAAGTGGTTAATGGAAGGATTTTATAACTTACTGAATTCACTGGAGTTTTTGGAGCGGGCGATGGGATTTGAACCCACGACAACCAGCTTGGGAAGCTGGGACTCTACCGCTGAGCTACGCCCGCATAAAAAAGACAAGCATAAAATAGCACAGCTAATGTAGTGTGTCAATCTTCCTCAACCACTATCATCTGATCTGGAGTTACCATATTTAGGTTAATAATCTTGCCAGAGGGAAATCTTACCTCCACATCCAGAGGGCTGCTATAATTTCCAAGTCCAAATTCTACAGGCAGGGAGTGCTGGGAGCCGCTGCCTTTGCCGCCCTGGACTTCGCGGATTTGGATTCCCCCCTCCCTACCCCTCCTCCCCCTCCCCCACAAGGGGGGAGGGTATATATTGCCGGGAGTAATCGTCACCCTTGCCCCTATGCCTGCACGGTTTGACTCTTTTCCGACTACGCGCACATGGAGCCAGTGGTTGTTATTCCCGTCATTTCTGAATAGCCTTACCCCATTACCACCCGCTACGATGAGGTCCAGATCCCCGTCATTGTCATAGTCTGCAAAGGCATTCCCCCACCCGTCATCTACCCTTACATCTGCAAGCCATGTTACATCTGTGAATGTTCCGTCTCCGTTTCCTTTGTATAAGAAGCTCTTCTTCTCTTTATATGTGGATGTAAAATATAAGTCCAATATCCCATCGTTATCATAGTCTGCAAAGGAGGGGTCGGCTGAGGTCTCTTCAAATCTTATGCCGGACTTTCCGAATCTA
>JACRGZ010000005.1 GCA_016234155.1 Nitrospirota bacterium
GACTCAGCAACCTCCGTGGCCTTTTTTATCGCCTCCTTCACACCGAAACAAAAGCCTGAATGTCTTGCAACATGGATTTCTATCATAGTGCTATTTTATCTTATCTATCTTCCTCCTTGCAATTATTTTCATCTGAAAATCCTTTTGAAAATCAGGATTCAAGGATTCGAGGGGTCAAGGGTTCAAGTGTAGGTAGAAAATCCCGTGAAACATGTCCGTTATTTTTCTAACTTCTTGATTCTTACTTCTATCTGGACCCCTTGAATCCTCGACCCCTTGAACCCTTTATTTAATTTTCATCCTCCTTTGTGAGCCTGTGGCTCTTCGGCGTTTTGCCTGAGACGATTGACATTTTCAGGCTAATATCCTATTCTTACACAGTGGTTATGAAACTTAAAACAATAATTCATATATTCATTATTGCTATATTTATCGGAGCCGTTTACTCATATGCCGCTGATTCAGGCTCAAAAAAGGCCGCATCAGATAAAACCGTCATCTCAGATGGTGAGATTATAAACTTTATTAAGGCCTTCTCCAAGGCTTACAAAAAGGGGGATATAGAAGAATATACAACATTCTATTCACCTGGGACCATGGAAAATGGGGCCAATCCCATTGATAAAATCAAGGCAACCTACTTAGACACTATAACTTACAACGTTATCACTGTATATGAACTCGAGATATCTGATATCAAAAACCTTGGGGATTCTGCCGTTATAGACGCCCTCTACAATAAGACATTAGTAGACAAATCTAAAGGAGACGCCCTTATCACAAGCGGGAATGTCCGTATGAAACTGATAAAAGAAGATGCCAGGCTGAAGATCGCCGTTATAGATTATGACAAGTATATCCAGAACAACTATGTCATTGGGACTGAAGATCTGATAGAGGTCTCCGTATGGAAGTCACCTGAGCTTTCTATCTCGATAATGGTGAGGCCGGATGGCATGATATCACTCCCATTGATAGGCGATGTCCGTGCTGACGGCCGTACAACAAGGGAGTTAAAAGGAGAGATAGAGCAGAAGCTGGCAGAATACAAACAGGATCCTGTAGTGTCAGTCATAGTAAGAGAGGCAGGCAGTCAGTCCATATATGTAACGGGTGAGGTTTCAAGACCCGGCAAATACCCTTTAAGGAGTGAGACTACTATTGTACAGGCCGTTACATTGGCCGGCGGGTTTACCCAGTGGGCAAACAAGGACAAGATAGTTATCATACGCAAAAGCCCGATGAATCCCGAAGGGAACAGATTCACAGTCAGGTACTCTGATATAGTCTCCGGCGCAAATATGAAGGCGAATATAGCACTGAAGGCCGGGGATACTGTGATAGTGCCGTAACTTCAGTAGCTGTATCTTGTGCCGTAATAATACTTAGAATAATTTGATTCGACCTCATTAAGTACAGCGCCGATGATCTTCTCTGAAGAAGAGAGGCTGGAAAGCGCCCTCTTGACAACACTCCTTGGTGTCTTGCCCGCCTGTATTACAAGTAATATTCCATCAATAATCGGATAATAAATATTGATATCCACCATGGGGATAATGGGCGGGGTATCAATTATTATATATTTAAAATTTCCCCTTGCAGAGTTTAATATCTCCTGCATCATGTGAGATGAAAGGAGTTTCGAGGTGTTGCCCGCTGTCTTCCCTGCAAGCAGTACCGAAAGTCTCCCTTCAAAGAGCTGTATAGAACAGGAGTTAATGTCTATCTTCCCCTCAAGGACATCTGTAAGGCCGAATCCAGGCGGGTATTTCAGATATTCGTGAAGGCATGGGTTTTTTAAATCCCCTTCTATCAGGAGGACCTTTTCATCAAAGTCCCTGGCTATCGAGATTGCCAGGTTTAGTGATGTAAATGTCTTCCCCTCAGACTTTATTGAACTTGTTACTGCAAGAACATACGATGTCTTATCCTGCATAAGCTGGCATACACGTGTCCAGAGGACGCGGTACTGTTCCGCAGCAATGGAATACGGCTGCTTGATAGTTATCAGCCTGCCATCAACAAGATCCCCGTTCCCCCCCTGCCCCTCCTGTTCAACAGGCACAGGCATCTCCTCATCCCTGACAGGGACTGTCATCCCTTCATCCTCCTCTTTCCACCGCCTCAACCACATCTTTCGCATAGGATCAAACAGCCTCATCTCACCCCTATCCTCGGTACGGATGCCAATACAGGGATGCCAATAACGGCATAAACGTCTTCTGCCTTTCTGAATGACGCATCAATATATTCCAATAAAAATGTAAGACCGAACCCGCTCCCCAGGCCAAGGGCAAGACCAATGAGGATTATCTTCTTGGGATCAGGCTTGAAAGGTTTTGTGGGCAGGTTTGCAGGGTCAAGTATCCTGAACTGCTCCCCCTTTTGTCTCTTCTCAAGATTTTCTGCCAGTTGGGCATCAAGCTTCTTATTTAAAAGACTCTGGTAGTTGGCCCTTGAATTTTCATAATCCCTCATGAGGGCTGCCATCTGCTGCTCCCTTGCAGGTATTCGCTCAACGCGTCCCTGTAAGACAGCGATATTCTTTGTGATCTCTCTCTGCTTCTCCTTTAAATTCTTAGTCTCCGCACTAACCTCCATAAGCTGAGTTGCCAGTGCTGCATACAGGGGATTGTCAATTATCACCTGGGGTATTACAGGTGTATTAGACCCTTTTTCCTGTGACTTTTCTTTTTTCAATTGAACCTCAATATCTGCTATCTCATTTTTTATTCTTACTATGTCAGGGTATTTATCAGTATACATGCTTGATAGTTGCGACAGTTCCACCTGTAAATTAGCAAGCCTTACCCTGAGCGGGTCTGCAGGGGGGCCTGCAAACCCACGTCCTGTGGCAGTCACCGGGGCCGCACCTATCTCAGTAAGCTGCCGTTCGAGCATTATCTTTCTATCCTCTGCCGACCTCAGGCTGTCATTGTTTATCTGGAGCTCAAGCTGTAGGCGGTCAAGTGTCCTCAGATTTGCCTCAAGCTGAGATGGCAGCTCCCCCATAAATTTTTCCTTAAATGCCTTTATCTGTACCTCTTGTGACTCTAATGCCGTCTTAAGACCCTGCAACTGGGCATCAAGGAACTCTGTGGTCCCTTCTGCCTGCTGCTCACGAACCTTTAAGTTCTCCTCTATAAAGAGGGATGCAAGCCTGTTAGTCACATGCATCACCGTCTCCGGTTCATAGCCGATATAAGCGATTGTAAATGAGTCAAGCCCCTTCCCTTTTGTATCCCCCTTCACATCTATCACTATATTACTCCTCATAACCTCTACAATCTCGTCAGCAGCCGTCTTCCCCTTTTTGTCCTGGTAGAGGTTAAATTCGTTTACAACAGACTCAAGCCTTGTCCTGCTCATAACCTGCTGGGTAATAGTGCTGAGTCTGTCTTTTATATCTGCAGTAATAGTAGGGTTAACATAAGCCTCAGGCACCTTCTGGGGCTCTACTAATATCAGGGTTGTTGATTTATACAGGGGAGGGATAAAGATCAGGGCTATTATAATTCCTATAATAGAGGCCGCAAACGGTATGATGATAAACCACTTTCTGCGGAGGATAATCTCTATATAATCTTCAATCTGTAGCTGTCTTTGTCCCGGTAATTCCATACGCTTTATGCTGTTCCTATTCGGACAGACCTGAAGGTCTGTCCCTACTCCCTCCCTTTTTCCCTCCCCCTTGACGGGGGAGGGTTAGGCCTGCCCTGAACTTGTTTCAGGGGTGGGGGTGAGCTTACTCCGGCAGGCAAACCCTGCCCCCTCCGCCTTCCCTTGCTAAATTAAGCGCGCCTTCAGCCTTCTGTATAAGGGCAACAAGGTCACTTGCATGGGTAGGGAAACAGGCCACCCCTATACTTGCAGTTAACGTAACAGTCTGTCCATCCACCCTGAATCCGTAATGTTCAACGCGATCCTTGATCCTCTCCCCAACCTTAAAGGATGCCTGAAAATCTGCCTGATCGAGCACAATAAAGAACTTATCATGGCCTATCCTGCCTATTATGTCAGTCCCCCTTATCTCTTCTCTGACAAGTATAGCCAATCTCTTAAGGAGTGTATCTTCCTCCTCTCTATCCAGATCCTTCTGAACAGTGTCTTTCTGGAGTATCATTAATGAAAAAAAATAGAGGTATCTGACGGCCTTTTTTACCTCAAGGTCGAGTAGATATTCAAAGAATTCCCTTTCTAATGTCTGGGTTATCCGGTCAAACATTATGGATCCCTTATTCCTGGAAAGTTCTGTAAGATGCACTGGTGTCCTGAACAAGGTGTAGACTCTCCCCTTTGAGGTAAAATATGCAATGTTGATGCCATGAATATGGTGAATGGTAACCCCCTCACCCTCACCCCACCCCCCTCCATATCCACCCCCCACAAGGGGGGGAGGAAAAAGGCTTGCCCCCGAAGTATTTATCGGGGGGTGGGGGGTGATTTGCAGGGGGAGAGGGATGGGTGAGGGGGGATTTTCAGGTGAACCGTCATGAGCTATGGCTCACAAAGGATGACGAAAATAATCACCCCCCTTCCCGTTGCAATGCTTCGCAGCAACGGGAACCCAGCCCCTTTAGAAAAGGGGGGTAAAAGTCCCCCTTTTTTAAAGGGGGATTTAGGGGGATTATGGGGTAAGGGGGGATTTGAAAGGTTATTTTCAGATGAATAATAATAGGCAGCTCTCTTACTAAAACAGGAAGGCTGTTTCCCTTTTTTACTCTAACAGGTTATATTGCCTCATCTTATAGAAAAGGGTCTTATAACTTATTGACAGATTCTCTGCCACCTTTTTCCTGTTCCACTTACATGCCACAAGGGCCTTTCTGATAGTCTCCTCTTCTGCCTTACGCACAGCCCCCTGGGCAATATCCTTCAGGCTGCAGGGTTTAAACGATGCGTCCACTGACTCTTTATCTCTATCAGCATGTAATGTATCAGCCATATTTACCTCTGTTGCATGACCATCTGAGTGACCACTTAATTCTACCTTTTCACTACCCAACACAATGATCCTTTTAACTGCATTTTCAAGCTCTCTGACATTCCCCTGCCATTTATATGCCATAAATCTATCCATAGTTTCCTGCGAGAGCGGACTATAGTCCTTGTTATACAGGTGGCAATATTTGTGTAAGAAGAACTCCGCTAATGCAGGTATATCATCTTTCCTCTCCCTGAGCGAAGGCATGGTAATACTGACCACATTAAGCCGGTAAAAAAGGTCCTCCCTGAAAGCCCCTGCAACCACTGCCCTCTCAAGATTCTTATTCGTAGCCGCAATAACACGCACATCTACATGGACTTCCATTCCCCCTATCCTTGAAAACTCGCCATCCTGAAGCACCTGAAGGAGTTTTGCCTGAAGAGACTGTGGTATATCACCGATCTCGTCTAAGAATATAGTCCCCCCGTTTGCAAACTCAAACTTCCCCGGCTTCTTTCTGTGGGCGCCTGTGAAAGCGCCCTTCTCATGGCCAAACAGCTCGCTTTCCAGAAGACCTTCAGGGATTGCAGCACAGAGGACCTTTACAAATGGTTTGGTTCGCCGCTGTGAACATCTGTATAGTGCCTGGGCCGCAAGCTCTTTCCCTGTCCCGCTCTCACCGCGCAGCAGTACCGTTATGTCCGGTTCAGCAACACGCCTTATTATATTCTTCACCTCTGCGATACGCTTACTCTGTCCGAGGATCAGATCACCTATGCAGTCAGTGTCCAAGCCCCCTTCCACTGATCCTGATTTGTCAGCAGACTTATGACAGGGATTGCCTTTCTTAAGGTATCGTGTTATCTTATCCCGCAGTTCAACATAATCGAGGGGTGTCTTTATCACCCCATCAATATGGGGGTTAGAAGACTCGTCTTTTCCTGAGAAGGGTGTGAGGAGGAGGATAGATATGTCCCTGCAGACCTCTTTTATCTTTAACGCGGCATCTCTCCAGTGCATACCCTGGAGCGCTGAATCAAGTAAGGCAATATCCGGTTTTTCCTTATTTATAATCTTATATCCGTCATCGTACCCTTGTGCAGAATGGACTTTAAATCCAAAATTCTGGATAAGGGTCTTCAGGTAGTTTGTTTGAACAGGGTCTGATATAAGGAGAAGGACTGTTGATGTGTCATTCATTTGGAAACCTCAAGAAAGATAACCCACAAACTGAGAATTTAAAGTTATAAATTGGGAGGTATTTTGCCTCGGGAAACAGATTACACATTTTATCCCATATACTTCCCATGCACGGTTTATTTTAGCTTAATAAGGATATAAGTCAAGTCAAAAATATGACAATCAGTAATGCCTCGGTGAAGGGTGGTGGCTGTACCTCCTAAGACGTAGGGACAGACCTTCAGGTCTGTCCACCAAGGGGAGGGAGGGTATGGGTGGGGGTGATGGAGGGCTTTATGAAGGTAAGAATTATGGTGTATTACATTTTAGTTATTATATTATTTATTGGCTGTAGCAGCCCGGAGGCAAAAAGGGCAAGGCACATGGAGCGCGGACTCAAGTATTACACCGATGCGAAATATAACGAGGCCATTATAGAATTTAAAAACGTAGTCCAGATAGCGCCGCAGGATGCGGAGGGACACTACCGCCTCGGCCTTGCATATATCAAATCTGGCAAGATACAGAATCTACAAGGTGCGTATAAAGAGCTAAGCCAGGCTATTGAAATTAAGCCGGATATTATGGATGCCCACCTGCAGATCGGAAACCTCCTCCTTTTATCCCGGGAGTGGACAAAGGCAAAAGAGAAGGCAGACCTTGTATTGAAAAAAGAGCCTGATAATGTCGAGGCGCATATACTTTCAGGAAATTCTCTCGCCGGACTTAAAAAGAACAGCGAGGCAATAAAAGAGATAAGGAGGGCTATAGAATTAGATCCAAAACGTATAGCCTCATACCTCAACTTAGGCGGCATCTATATAATCCAGCAGAATCTGAATGATGCTGAAAAGGCATACAGGGAGGCCCTTTCTGTTGATGCCAAATCAATACAGACTCACCTCGCACTTGCCAACCTCTATCTTATGAGAAAAAATCCGGAGGGCGCTCAAACGGAATACAAAGAGGCAATCAGAATAGACCCCAAAAATCTTAACCTCCACATAACCCTCGGGAACTTCTATGTATCACAGAAGAGGTTCAGCGAGGCAGAGGCCAAATACAAGGAGGCGGCAAATATTGCCCCTGAAAATCCGCTGCCTCATATAATCCTCGGAGACCTGTATCTCCTTCAGAAGAGGGAGGATGATGCTGTAAAGGCGTATCAGAAAGGTGATGAGATAAAACCTGATGAATTAACCGCGAAAAAGCGGCTTGCATCATTCTATATATCAAAGGTGAAATTTGATGAGGCGTCAAAGTATGTAGAGAAGATCCTCGAAAAGAGGGCAAACGATTTGGATGGGCGCTTCCTGAAGGGGAGGATTTCACTTGCCAAACTAAAGGTATCTGAAGCAGTGTCAGAGTTTCAGAAGGTATTGAAGGATGAACCCGGGCGGTTTGATGTGCGATACTATCTTGCCCAGGCGCATATACTCGCAGGGGACCTGCAGTTGGCAAAGAATGAGCTTACCGAGGTGTTAAAGACTGCGCCAAATTCTATAGATGCACGGACAAGCCTTGCTGACGTCTACCTGAGGCTTCATTCGTATGATGAGGCTGTCAGTGAGGCAAAAAAGGTGATATCCGCCCAACCTGATAATTTCAAGGCAAGGAGGATACTTGGAGATGCATACGCAGGGAAAAGGGATATAGGGGGGGCGCTGTCACAATATAAAGAATTTGTCCGCATGTCGCCTGATGACCCGCTTGGACACTACCGTCTCGGTATTATCTACAGGGTTCAGAAGAAATATGCAGAGGCAATGTCTGAATTTGAAAAGGCCATTTCAATCAGCCCTCAATCGGCACATGTCCTTGCGCAGGTCATGGGGATCTTAATGGAAAGGGGAGAGACAGACAAGGCAATAGAGCGGGCGAATAAACAATTAACCGCATCGCCGGATAACCCGCTTATCTATAACCTCATTGGAAAGGCTTACTTGGTAAAGAAGGATGATAAAAAGGCAGAAGAATATTTCAACAAGTCTATTGAGATAGACAAAAATGCCCTTGTCTCTTATATGGACATGGGGGCGCTGTATGCGCGAAATAAGACCTACGACAAGGCAATAGCCAGATTTGAAGAGGCCATCAAGGTGAATCCAAATTACCTGCCGGCCTATATGCTCACAGGTATACTTTATGATTCCCAGAAGAATCACGACAAGGCAAAGGAGTATTATGAAAAGGCATTAAAGATTGAACCAAAATTTGCCCCCGCAGCAAACAACCTTGCATGGATATACGCCGAGCACGGCGGAAACATAGACGTCGCCTTAGACCTTGCACAGCGTGCTAAGGAGAAGCTCCCCGAAGACCCGGCAGTCTCCGACACACTCGGGTGGATATACTACAGAAAGGGCGCGTTCTTGAAGGCCATCTCGTTATTAAAAGAGAGCAGCGAAAAACTACAGGATAACCCGGCGGTGCATTATCACCTCGGGATGGCCTATTATAAGAATGGGAATAAAGAGCTGGCGAAAAAGGAACTTGATGCAGCGCTTAAATTGGGACAGAACTTTGAGGGGGTGGAAGAGGCTAAGAAAGTAATAGCCAGCTTAGGGAGGTAAGGTGGGCATTGCCCACCACCTCTTTCCCCTGCAAGGACCTCTGCTCTTAGATCTATTGACTTTCGGTGCAGAAAGTATTATATTATAACATAGTTAATGAAGTGGTATCGGTTACCTGGGACGTGACAATGAAGGAGAAAAAATGTGGAATTGTTGGATTAAAGAGTGGTTTCCAACAGTAAGTTATGACCATGTATTTATATCTTATCTTCCAAATAAGGATAAAGAAGGAACGGAATTTGATGTTGAGCCATGGGAAACAAAGACACTTAAAATTCAGGGAAGGCTGTTTAGGGGAGCAACTTCTTACCCTTCCCGCGGCTCTTATCGTAAAATTGCCTCTGAAGGATCTATTACTTCAGAGGTTATGTTAGAGAAAACAAGAATGGTGGTTTCTTTTGTAATTAGAAAAGAGTTTACACCAGAGGCTTTAAAAGAAATTACAGACTTTCTTAAAGAGTTCGGCATTAAAACTAAACAAGAAGCTGTGGCTTTTGTTGTAAACGGAGAGATGTATTATATTGAGATTAAGAAATAGGGGGTGTTTTTATGAAAAGAGTGTTTACTCCATCACAGATTAAAAAGATAACAGGCGCCACAGGACATGAAAAAATCCATATTCCCTTTTATTATGCACCACCTTTTTTGGATGAGATTAGAAGGTGGATAGAATCACGCCTGGCTTCACGAGGTGGACGGCCTACTATTAAGGGGTCAGAATTAATAAGGAAAGTGAGGTTCTCACAAGGGAATTGGAAAGAGTTACAGTCAATTGCAAAAAGGTTAAGTAAAAGCAGCGGTGTTTCAATCAGTCCTTCTCAAGTTGCAACATCAATTTTAGAAAGGGCTGTTAAAGAAATCAAACACGGAGAACAAAAAGCTACCTGAATTAAGATACTCTTTCCGAGAAGGATGGCCATACTCAACTGAAGGACTACCTTAAAGACGGTGATATACATAAAAAAGAAAAAGGGTTACAGCAAATTGCTGTAACCCTATTCTTTCTAATAAGCCTTGGAGGAACAAAACCTCCAACTTACCTGATTACCGCCTTATTTTTCTTCCCAGAAGGCCAAGGCCGAAGAGGCCGGAGCCGAGAAGGAGGAGAGTGGACGGCTCGGGGACCTTTCGACCTTCTGCATCGTGGGAGAAGGGGGCAAACTGGGTAATGTCTATGTCACCGCCGCTTTTTAGTTTTGTGTTATAAAGGTCGAAGTGGATCTCATAGCCTGCCGCTAAATTTGCCGTATCAACATTAAATGTAACATAATACATCCCATTCCCTGATGTTGGAATCAAACCTCCTGATATCGCCCTGTCCTGGGTGTTATATGGACTTATCTGATTAGGGTTAAACTGGAATTCAAACTCTGCAAAATAGGTCTCGTAGATTCCATGCTTTGGCAAATCACCTTTATCCCATTCCTGTAACGTAACAATTTGCTCAAGTGGAGGGACACCGTAGACCATCTCTCCTGTCACGTCTATGGTATCTCCGTTAAAAGAAAAAGAACCTAGAACCTCACCAGCAGGTCCTGTTTTGGGAACCACGGCTGCAGAAATATAATAATAATCCGTTAAGGTATTCTTTGAGTTTGGAATGAGTAATGCATAGAGAGTAAAGGGATTACCTGGGGCGATTATAGTTTGAGTATCTTCGTCATAGGTTCCACCAAGAATATCAAGCTGAAGGGTCGGTATAGCAAATGCAGGGGTTGCAAGAAAGATGAACCCTGCTACTGCTAAACAGA
>JACRGZ010000161.1 GCA_016234155.1 Nitrospirota bacterium
CAAAAGTCTGTGTCATCCCCGAAATCTTCTATCCCCGATAGAAACACTCGGGGACGGATATGATTTTCTGTAATAAAACACTAGATTCCCGCTAAAACCATGCGGGAATGACAACATTTTTATACTTTTGCAAGAGCCTCTATAGACTATAGTCTATAGTTTGAAGTTTGAAGTTTCGAAAGGAGGTTTATACTATGAGTCTATTAGAAAACGTTTTAGAATCTATTGGCGTAATAGAAACTCCTTCTAAGTTAATCAACGAGCCAAAAACAACCTATTCAGGGACACCCGTCTCACCTATAAAGTTTGGACTGCCAAAGGAGATAGATTCAATATGTCCCGATTGCATGGAAATAATCAAGGCCACTCTGTATCCTGAGGACGGTAAGGTTTGGATAAGCAAGAGCTGTACTGAGCACGGTGAGTTTAAAGATATATTCTACGGGAACGTAGACCTTTACTTAAAGAGTGAAGGATTCTGGTTCGGCGACGGTATGGGGGTGGAAGACCCGCCCATAAAGAATGCCACAATCTGCCCTTCACAATGCGGGCTGTGCAATATGCATCTGAGTCACAGCGGCCTCCCTATAATGGATCTGACTAACAGATGCAATATGACATGCCCCGTCTGTTTCGCCAATGCAAACGCCGCCGGTTATCTCTATGAACCCACATATGATCAGGTTGTAAAGATGCTTGAAGAGCTGGTAAAACAGAAACCTGTAAGCGCGAGGAGGGTTCAATTTTCCGGCGGGGAACCTACCATAAGACCCGATTTCCTGAAGATAGTCCGGAAGGCTCACGAGCTTGGTTTCTACTACATACAGATAAATACGAACGGGATAAAAACGGCTGATCTTGAGTTTACCCAGGCATTAAGAGATGCCGGGGCGCAAAATCTATACCTCCAGTTTGACGGCCTTTCCGATGACATCTATGAGAAGACCCGCGGGAGAAAGTCTCTCCTCGATTACAAGCTTCAGACCGTAGAGAATGCCCGTAAGGTCAAGATAGATGTAATCCTCGTCCCTACGATGATAAAGGGCTACAATAACCATCAGGTCGGCGATATTGTGCGGTATGCAGCCAAGAACCATGATGTTATAAGCGGTGTCGCCTTCCAGCCCGTATCATTTGTCGGACGGTTCAGTCAGAGCCACAGGCTTGAGAGGAGGTACACACTTGCAGACCTTGCCTTTGATATCGAAAGGCAGACAGGGTTCATAGATGCAATGCGCGACTGGTTCCCGATCGGCTGCACAACAGCGCTTTCAAAGCTCGCTGCTGCCTTAAGCGGAAGCCCCACATTGACGTTCTCACTCCATCCCCACTGCTCCCAGGGGAGCTATTTCTATATAGGAGAAGACGGGATTCCCGTCCCTGTAAGCGCATTTATTGACCTCAAGAACTTCCTCGGCGATCTGATAGAACTGTCAAGAAAGATCAAACCTTCAAGATTTGAGCTGCTATCCAAGGTAAAGGTCACTTATAAACTGAGGAAACATTTCCATAGCGATAGGGCCCCAAAAGGCCTCACTTTTGACAAGTTCCTGAAAAGCCTTGATGGATATCAGGATCAGAGTCTTAGAAGGATTTATTCAGGAAACGGGAAGGATCCCTTATTCAGCCACTTTTTTGTGGCGGGGATGCATTTTATGGATGCATATAACTTCAGCGTGGAGAGGGTAATGAGGTGTGTAATTCACTATACCGACCCCAAGGGACACCTTTATCCCTTCTGCGCATATAACGGCGCACCTGTCTACAGAAAGAGGGTGGAAAAGAGGTTTATGGTCACGCCGGATGTTCTGAAGGAAAAGATAATCGCCGAGGGGAGGCCGAAAGAGCTTGAGATGGTGGCAAAGAAGATGGGAATTTAGTGAATGATATAATAAATACATGAACACCAAAGAGTTTAAGAATGAGATTAAGATACATATAGAGGCAAGATACCCGGTATTATGGCTTGTCTCTTTTGAAGAGCGAAGGGTAGAAAAGCTACTCGAAGGGTTGTGCAGCGAGAGTGACTTCAAATACTGGTGCTGGTGTGTATCGAGAGGGCTTTACAGCGGTGAAAAAAAGAAGTGGGAGGCCCTCGGAAGAGAAAAGATCCTGACCACGATAGAAGAAAAGATTGCCAAGAGCCAGAATGACAATAACCTTTTCCTGTTAAAAGACATATCCGGGTATTTTCACTCACATGAGTTTTTAAGGAAGTTCAGAGACCTGCCCTCCATCATTGACGAGAATCAACCGTTGAATACTGTCTGTATCCTCTCCCCGACTCTGACAGAGATACCCGCAGAGTTAGAAGAGGATATAGTAGTGATAGAATTATCACTCCCTGATTATTATGAGATTGAAGAGATGGTTAATACCACATTCGGGAAGCTGATCCCTGAGAAGTGGTACCCATCTACAAGGGCTATATTGTACAAGTCCCTCCAGGGACTCTCCATGGATAACATCAGGAGGGTTGTCAGGAAGGCTATAAGCCAGAATAACGGACGGCTGACCGAGGAGTGCATCTCTTTCATACAGGAGGAGAAGCAGCAGATTATCAAAAAACAGAAGATACTTGATTACTATACCCGTAAAGAGACAATTGAAAATATCGGCGGACTCGGTGAGATCAAGAAATGGTTTATTGAAAGGGAGCATGTATTCCGGCTCAATAAAGAAAGGATTGATACCCTTGGGCTTGACATACCAAGAGGACTTCTGCTCATAGGTGTTCCAGGTTCAGGCAAAAGCCTTTGCTGCAAGGCATTAGCCGGGATATGGAACCTCCCTCTTTTAAGGCTCGATGTCGGCAGGTTATTCGGTTCGACCGTTGGTGAATCCGAGAAGAATATACGAAGGTGTATTCAACTCGCAGAGGCGGTAAGCCCGTGCATACTCTGGATAGATGAGATAGACAAGGCATTCGGGGGGGTTGGCGGCTACCAGGGCGACTCAGGGACACAGTTGAGGGTCTTCGGGACATTTGTTACATGGCTTCAGGAAAAGGAAAAACCGGTTTTCGTTATCGCAACCGCTAATGAGCCCAAGAATTTACCGCCGGAGTTGTGGCGGAAAGGGAGATACGATGAGGTCTTCTTCGTTGACCTTCCGAGTGTTGAGGAGAGGGAAGAGATATTCAGGATACACCTTGAGAGCAGGGGACAGAAGACAAATCCTTCTGATTTAAGGGAGTATGCTCAAAACAGCCATGGATATACAGGCGCCGAGATAGAACAGGCAGTCAGGGATTCCATCGTGGCAACGTTTAATATGATCCACGAAGGGAGGAGAGACGAGGATGCAGAGATAATGATTAGCGAGATTTCCGGACTCGACGTCAATAAGGGAACCATCCTTATATCAATTAGGAACATCACTCCCCTGTCAGTCCTGAAAAAAGAGGAGATAGATGATCTGCGGAAATGGAGTCACAGAAGGGCGAGACCTGCCTCCCGTTCTCTGTTTCTGCAGAGGGTTGAAAGGCTGGGCGAGCAGGAAAAGAGAAATATAGCCATACACGAGGCAGCTCATACAATAATGATGTGGCACCATTTCAGGAAAACACCTGTCTTTGTAAGTATAGATAACTATAAGGATTACACCGCCTATCTCCCCCTTGAAGAGACATTGGAATATACATTTACAAAGAAGGATCTGGAAAAAGAGATAGGTATAATACTTGCCGGTATGGTTGCAGAAGAAGAGATCGTCGGTAACGATTCTAAGACCGTAGGCGCATCGCACGACCTTATGGCGGCAACGGCAATCGCAAGGAAGATGGTGGTAGAATACGGTTTTGGAGAGACGATAAAAAATACGAGCCTTATTGCCATTCAGGACTTTGCATTGACGTCAGGTAAAGAGGTATTTGACGACGTCCAGAGGCTGCTGGAGAATGCCAAGGCTGAAACAGAGGCAGTAATTAAAAGAAACAGGGAGGTAATCTTCCGCCTTGTTAAGGATCTTGAAAAGGATGTATTAATGAACGGTGAGACTCTGATAAGGTTTTTCAGTTATAATCATTTGTCAGCCTCTCAATGACATAGAGGAATTGAAAATGTCCTTCTATTGTGTAATCAAGACTGAATTATCCAAAAAGAAATATATCATAGCCGCCCTTGCAGAGATGCAAAGAAGAGGTGAGATCACCAATTACGAGATAAGCAAGAGAAAAGAGCAGATCAAGGTAGACAGAGACGGTGAAGTAGTTACTGTTTCCAGGGGAAGTGAAAACAGTAATTTTGAAGTGGCCGGTATATCCCGGCCTGCACGGGAGCTTACAGACAGGCTTAAGCAGATTTATGCGTATGAATCAATTAAGGATAACCTCCCCCTTGACTTTGAGATCGCAAAGGAGACAGAAGAGGCGGGGGAGATTGTTATTTTGCTGAAGGGATAATGTCGGACAGGCGGATAAAAATACGAATCACAAAGGACGGCAAGGTGGATGTAGATGCCTCGGTCTTTAAGGACTGTATGGAGGTCGCTGATAAACTAAAGAACCTGCTGGGTAATATTGAAAAGATAGGTGCAAAAGAAGAGATAGAACCTGTTGCTATTGAAGAAAAGGCAAAGATCATAGAAAAATAAATTCTAAATCCAATGAGGCTCTTGCAAAACTCTATGTCATCCCCGAAATCTTCTATCCCCGATAGAAACACTCGGGGACGGATATGATTTTCTGTAATAAAACACTAGATTCCCGCTTAAATCATGCGGGAATGACAACATTTTTATACTTTTGCAAGAGCCTCCATAAGTATTTAGGATTTTAAAATACTTGTGTTCATATGGGCCATGAATATCCTCATCAACGCACACTCAATAATCCCCTCATCAAGGATAAACGGTCCGGGGAAGAGGATTGTGGTCTTCTTCCAGGGCTGTGCCCGGCGCTGTCCCGGTTGTTTTAACCCCGCTACACATCCTTTCAGGAAGGTTTACCCCTGTTCACCGGATATGTTATTCAAAGACTTTCTGCGGCCGGGTACTGAAGGAATAACAGTAAGCGGCGGTGACCCGTTCTATCAGAAAAGGGGTTTACTAAACCTCCTGAAGATCGCTAAAGAAGATTATGGCCTCTCTACAGTAGTCTACACTGGATTTAATTATGAAGAGCTAAGAAGGTCTATCCTGTGTAAGTCTATCTTTGAGTTTGTTGACGTCCTTGTAGACGGCAGATATGAAGATTCTTTGAGAGAAACCACCCTCCTCGCAAGGGGTTCGACGAACCAGAGGTTCTATTTTTTCAGCAACAACTACGGGGAAGAAGATTTTTATATGCCGGCAAGGGCAGAGATTATAGTGGGAAGGGGCGGGACAGTAACAACTACTGGGTTTAGTAAAGTTGCGTGAAGGTATTTTCAGATGAAACAGCAGACTTCAGAGGAAGGAAGAGAGGAATGTATAAGGGCATTTCAGAAACTGAAAAATATTACGGACCCGCAGGAGAAAAAAGGTATCATCTCCCGGTGTATCCTCTGCATAAAAGAGATCCCCAAAAAGGCAGAGTCCATATCAGGATACCAGTTATGCCTTGAACTGACCACTGGCATTGAAAACCCTGCAGACAGGAAATGGCTCCTCCTTGCCATTGCATCTGAACTCCCGAGAACAACAGAGTTTACTAACCTCTACACCGTTGTACTATCCCATGCTATCAGATCAGCCAATGACATCGTAGACCCGAAGGCAAGAAAGGACGCCCTGCTTGATGTTATATATGACATCCCGCAAAAGCCTGATTTCCAGCCCCTCTACACACAAGGAATGGGCTATGCCATTAAGGCAGCGGATGAGATCAGCGCCCCCCAGCACAGAATACATGCGCTGCTCAGCATGGCAAAAGAAATACCCACGGCGCCGGAGTATAACTCATTACGGTTAAAGGCATTGAAACTGGCCCTCAATCTGGCAACCACCGTCAGCCGGCCCATTTACGAAAAAAACCGACTGAATGACATAGCAAGGACACTTCCAAAGAGCAGCGATGTCTCTTTTTACAGACAATACACCCTCCTCGGCATAGCGAAGGAGATCCCCAAATCAGGCGAGTTTCTGGGCTTATATAAAGAGGCTGTAAGGCTCGCAATCGCAGCGGCAACCACAATTGAAGAGCCCTTCTACAGGAAGTACGCACTCTGCTATATTGCAGAGGATCTGTCCACAGCGCCTGAATCATTATCACTATATAAACATACGGTCATGGAGGCATTCAAGGCAGCTTCCGCGATTGTGGATCCCCTTGTCAGGATACATGCCCTGATTGACATCCTTAAGCTCTTTCCGAAGACGGCAGATTTCTTCCCTATGCTCCGGCAGACTCTAAATGATATCCTCGACTTCTACACTTTAAGGAAGAGGATAAAGGATATTACCCCGATGGAAGTGATTGACTTTATCCTTGTTGCAGAGGAAAAGGGGGTATTGGATTCAAAAAAGGCAAGATTTACTAAAGACAAATATGCGCATATCCTGGCAAAGGAACTTGAGCAATTCGGTCTGTTGTTAAATGATATAAGATTTATTGAAGTTCTCAAGCCATATACCCATGTCTGGATCCAGCCCAAAGGGCTCAGGGAAGCGGTCAGCAAGATAGTTGATCATCTTGAAGGGCTTAAGAATACATATCATGGCAGAGAGATCGAACGGCCTGGGTTTGTCGGTGAATATTTCCCTTCTCAAAAAAGGGAGGCCCCGGAGGCCGGCTATCAGAGGGCTGCAGGCAAAGAGTGCCTGTCAATAGACCTTGGCACCACCAATACGGTAATCATGAAGAGGAGATGGGATGCGCAGCCTGAATTTGTCACGTTAGAGTCCATTTCCAGACACTATGATGATGTACCCATTGTCCCGACCCTCCTCAACCTCCGGACAGAATCCATCGGCACAGCCGCAGGTAACGGCGATACCGTATCAAACTTCAAGAAGATGCTGTTAGAGGGGCATCCGGACGGAAAGAGATATATGGAGAAGTTTTTTACCGTACTCTGTAAGCACCTGCGGGAAGAATCAAAGCGGCCATTATGGCTTTCGGTATTTTCAAACAGCATTACAGACAAACTCTACATGACAACACCTATAGGATTTCCTGACTACAGGGAGAATATCAAGGCGATCATCGAACGTACACTAAGGGGTGTGGAGATAGAGCTTCTTGAGGAACCTCTTGCTGCCGCCATAGGTTACCAGATGGCGGCAAGTGATGACAAGATGGTCATGCTCATTGACTTCGGCGGAAGCACCCTTGATATAATGATAGTCAGGCTCAATATAAATGAGGCGCATGTCGTGGCAAGGCCTGACAGGTCAAAGGTGCTGGGAGGCCATGATATAGACAGGTGGCTTGCCGATTATCTGGCAAAAAAGATCGGGCTTCAAGCGGAAAAACCACCCCGGGAATTAATCGTCAGGGCGGAAGAGATAAAGATAGCCCTCTCTGACAGCAAAGAGGTCCCGTTCCAGTGGAACGAATATGAAGTCTGCACTATAACAAGGGGAGATCTTGAAGAGATACTGAACAGACATAATTTCTACAGCACAGTAGACCGGGCCATATCTTATGTCCTGTGGAAGGCTGAGAAGGTCGGGGTAAAAAGGGAGAAGATTGAGGCAGTTTTATTAACAGGCGGGTCCTCTCATATCCCCTCTTTTAAAGAAAAGATAGAGGCATTATTCCCTGCACTGTGGAAACAGAACAGCATCTATAATCACAGCCCCTTTTCAGCAGTGGCAGTGGGGGCGACCCTTTATGCAACAAGGAACATAATTGATAAACACCTGAGGATGGCATATGCCATCCGGTACAAGACAAAGGATAAGGATGTGCCGTTTGCGTACGAGATCATATTCGAGAAGGGAGAGCCTTTCCCATTTGAGAAGACATTCAGGGTAAATCCGGCCAAGACCCTTGGCGAGCAGCGGGAGATGTATCTCGAATTATTCGAGGCGCCGGACAGATATATTGTGCGGAGATGGGAGAAGGAGGGGGAAAAGGAATTTATTAAACAGGTTATCAAGCCGGCAAATGATATGGTCTTAAAAGACTTGAGGATAATAACCTTATACTTTGACGAACCTGTTGAGGATGAGACATTGATTACATTCTGTGTTGACGACGGGGGTAATCTAAAGATCAGATACGGGAAAGGGCAGAAGGAGGTAGGGACGGAGATAAGGCTGCAGTAAAATCAGTGAATGGTGAATAGTGATGGATTTTAGGTTCCTGTGTTTCGGGATTCCATCCCGAAACCAGTCCCAAAATTGATTGTAACGAAAGATGATGTATGAAGTAGGTTGTCTTTCGGGAAGGATTCCCGAAAGACATGAAATGACCAAAATTCAAATGACAAAAACAACGTTTCCGTAGCTATTTTGAGTTTTGATATTTGGATTTTGGATTTGTTTAGGATTTAGAAATTAGGATTTAGGATTTGTATTTTCAGGTGAACACTCATGAACTTCCAGTTCACAAAGGATGATGAAAATAATCCCCCCCATCCCCCCTTTAGAAAAGGGGGGTAAAAGTCCCCCTTTTTTAAAGGGGGATTTAGGGGGATTATGGGGTAAGGGGGGATTTGAGAGGCTATTTTCAGGTGAAAGCCTAAAGTCTGAAGTCCAGTGTCTGAATTGCAGCACTATTTACTATATTTTAGGTTGTTATATGCCTGTAGATTATAAACAACCACGTAATAAACAGCATTATCCC
>JACRGZ010000163.1 GCA_016234155.1 Nitrospirota bacterium
GTGTGCATAAAGAAAAGATAGAAAAGGAAAAAGATAAACCAGTTCCTGATTCAGGATTGATAAAGTACTGGGAAAGAGAAATTTCAGTCTATACAGACGAAATCGTAAAAGCAAATAGAAGGTTAAAAAGGAGGAGGTAAAACCATGTCAGTCGTAAGCAACAAACTGAGTTCTACTCTAAAAACTCTCTTAAATGAATTAAGAGAGGAATGCTTGTCAACTATCAAGTTGGTTCATCAGCTTGAACTTGAACACCTTACTGATGAACAGATTGATGACGTTTTGGGTGAGTTGACAGCATCAGTTACTCATCTACATACGCACTCTTCCATGGTAAAGGAAGAGTTGGACAAGGAGTAGATGTCTATATGGCAGGGAGATGTGGCCGTTAATTCCAGGGACATCCATCAGGACTGAATGCGACAGCAGGCAGCAGCCAGATAAGCTTAAGCTGGACTTCCAATACAGAGGCAGATACGGCTGGATACAGGGTCTACTGGGGTACCGTCTCCGGCTCTTATACAAACTCTGCGGACGTGGTCAATGTAACAAACTATACCATCCCAGGCCTTGCATCAGGCACTTACTATGTTGCCATAACAGCCTACGACACGGGCTATAACCCCGCCAACGACGACCCCAATACTATCGTGAACGACAACCAGACCAACGGCAACGAAAGCTGGTATGCCGTGGAGCAGGTAGTCAATGTGCCATGAAGAAATCTGCCCTTGCGGTGACTGCCGGATTATAGTATCCTTCTGCCATGAATCTCACGGAGATACAGAAGCTGCAATTAGACAAATTAGCCCGCCAAAACAATATTCGCTTTATTGTACTTTTCGGTTCACAACTCCATGTACCTTCCCGTGAAGGGGCGGATTTTGACATTGCTGTCTCTTTAAAAGAAAAAAAATCCTTTCAGTCTCAGATTGTCTCTGGGACTATCACCAGTACTGTGAATATATCTTAGGATTCCTGGGTAAACAAAAGGCATAAAGGAAATTTGGGGACTATTGACTCCTCGTCCTGCGGACCCCTCCACGCATGGATGCTTGGTTTTCCATGCATGGTATCTCGATAATCCTTCCTCTTTAAATCATCCTTCAATCTGATGCAAATCAAAATAACCCTGTAATGACAAGATGTTACATAAGATCTTCAGTCAGCGATAACCTCTGCCATCTCCATGGTATACTTCTTGCTCAAGTACGTGGGCATAAAGAAGTCTTGTAATGAAATGAGAGGGGGGAAGGTGAGGATATCTAAAATAAAGATCAGGATTTTGAGCATATTTGCTACTGCCAAAGGCAGGGGATATCATCTTTTTGAAGCAAGAGCCGGCTATGGGAATTATTATGGCACGGAACAGTTTGAGACAGATTGATGTAACTGAGGGAAAATATTATGTAAAAAGTACATCCGTTGGCACAATTATCAAGACCAGAAAGTAAAGAAGTAAAATAAAACACGAGAGGAGTGATAGTTATGAGATTAAAAGACATAAGAAAAATAGGGATTTGGTCAGTATTCTTATTTTTGGCATTTGCCATTTTTTACAACTTGATAGGCTGTGGTACTATAGCACCCACAGCCCCAACTGGTGTCACTGCTACTGCCGGAGATGGTCAGGTTACAATAAGCTGGAGTTCAATTACAGGGGCAACATCATACAACATCTACTGGTCTACAACAACAGGCGTCACAAAAACCTCAGGCACAAAGATCCCCAATGTTACAAGTCCATATACCCATCCAAGTCTAACCAATAACACACCCTATTACTATGTAGTAACAGCAGTAAATGCTAATGGTGAGAGTATGGAGTCGGCCCAAGTGTCGGCACACCACAGGCTGTTACAACATCTAATCCCCTGGTAGGGACGTGGGGGGTCGGTTCCTTGCGCCACGGTAACGATGGTACATGGCGTTCCAGGATTGTCAAGCCGACATTTAATAGCGACGGTACAGGTTCGCGCACCCTCCAGGAAAATAATAATGGAACAACCCAAAGCAGGTCAGACACCTTCACCTATACCTGGTCGTCAAACTCTGACGGCAGCCTAACTGTAACTATGAACTTTACGGATGGTTCAACTCGCACAAGCAGACGGGTCATCTCAGATGATGGGAAGGCTATGATATGGGATGAGGCCGACCAGTCTGACAACCAGCAGTTATCAGTAGCTGTCAAACTTGATACCGCAAAGACCTATACCAATGCAGATTTGCAAGGGGATTACTATGTTCTCAGGTATCGTTACAAGTCAGATGGAACGTATAGGGGTACATCAGGGATATCCAACTTTGACGGTAGCGGGAGCAGGAGTATATCTGGTACGGATAACACAAACGGGACATTGGCCACTTTCAGTAATACAAAAACCTACTCTGTCAATCCCGACGGAAAATATTCTATAGACAACGATCCGAATGGCTATCTGTTGGGGAATGGGATCATAGGGATTAGTAATCACGTCAATACCTCCGATGTCTGGTCTATAGGCGGACTGCTCAAAAAACAGGACAAGACTTACTCCACCGCCGACCTTGCCGGAACATGGGCGATTGCTGGTTTTGGGGACGAACAGGGAACAAATTTTGGTGCCGTATTCGGTTCACTGACATGTGATAATAGTGGCAATTGTACCTACAACATACAAACCCTAAAATCCGATGGTTTCGACTATGGAAGCGGTCCCATCTCAATATCTGTGGCATCCGACGGCAGCTTTGGCAGTTCGCTGGATGCAGGCGCACCTTCATATGCTGGAGCCATCGGTAACAATGGAAATACCCTCATAATAAATAATAGTTTTGACCAAGACGATCTAAACGAAAGAGGTATCTATTTTGCCGTCCGATGCAGTAGCTGCTCCAATCTTGTGCCAGTATCTCAATACTATAACGCCTGGGATCCAGCTTGGTCACCAGATGGAACTCAAATTGTTTTTACCTCAGATAAGAGTGGTAATGATGATATTTGGATAATGAATGCTGATGGCAGCAATCCAAGACAGATTACTACTGATTCAAATACTGACTGGGATCCAGCCTGGTCACCAGATGGCAGCAAAATCGTTTTTGATCATGATAGAGATGGTGATGAGAACATCTTTAATATTTGGGTAATTAATGTTGATGGCACAAACCTTAGACAGCTTACCTTTGGTAATATTGGTTGGGAGGTAGCGCCCGCTTGGTCACCGGATGGCAGTAAGATTGCCTATGACGGTATTTGGGTAATGAACGCCGATGGTACTAACCTGACAAAGATTATTGATGGGGTACTGCCGTCATGGTCACCGGATGGAAGCCGGATTGCATTTTCAAATAATGATGATATCTGGATAGCAAATGCCGATGGCAGCAATCCAATACAAATTACCACCAACTCTGCTCGAGATTGGCACCCTTCTATCTCACCAGATGGAACTAAGATTGCCTTTACCTCAAACAGAGATGGTACAGATGCAATCTGGGTTACTAATATTGACGGAACGAATCCACTGAAGATTGCTGAATCGAGCTTTACTGGTGAACCACAATGGTCTCCGGACGGCACAAAGATAGCCTATGAGGGAACTGATGGAAATATCTGGGTAATTAATGCGGATGGGAGTAATCCAGTTAACATTACAGGTAGCTTTACTGCAAATTAGGGAAAGAAAGAGGGGAACAGGCTACTTTTCGCACAATTAAAGGGCTGAAGAAGAGGAAAAAGGGACAAGCTACCTTTATTTATTAAGGTATGCCCGCAACGTCATTTAACAGAGGGTTTGAGCTTAATCATCCAAAGGCTCGCCCTACCAACCCTTCGAACCGTTATGCGACATTGTTCGCAGAAACATGTAAACTTTCGGTTCGCAGCCGAAGGAGAGCGATATGAGAAGATTTAGTCTTGTTTTTATTTCAATTTTGACTTTTCTTGTAATTAGCACAACCTATATCTCAATTGCCTTAGCAGAAAGTAAAGAGAGAGCCTTATCCCTTGGGATAAAATCACGACTTTATTTTTGGGACAGTCAGAAGATGAAACAATTCACATGGGTTCCTGACGTAACTTATGACCCAGATACAATCGCAGAAGTAAAGTCAGATAGTGGTACTTCAGTAGGTCCTGAATTTGAATATTATAAAGAGGGGTTTTTCCTCAGGGGATTCTATCTTTATGGCAAATACAACTTCGACAAAGGGAAAGCAGATCGAAATGATATGGGTATTGATGTTGGGTATGAAGTGTTGTTTGTAGGGTTTAGACAGATGGATGTCAGTTTTAAATTTACGGATGCTGATATAATAGATCACTCCATCTCTGATCTTGTTTTAGGGATCTTATTGCGTACAAAACCAGGCAAATCCGGTTTTATCGCTAATTTTGAGACGGTCCTTGGGGTTAGAGGACTGCTTGATGAATTTAGTCATTGGGGCGATTTTACGTCTAGATCCCCTGAAGAACCACGAATAGTTGAATTTGAAATAGATGTTGGTTATAGATTTAAAACTATACCACTTGCTTTAAATATGGGTTATGGACTCTGGATCTATGAAAAACCTATTAGAGAATATGAAAAGTCAGGCTCGATCCCATATGGGGGCGGCGTTTATAGGACTATTACGAAGGAATATTGGGACGACACGAGTCACGGTCCTTCGATTAAGATTGTTTATGGCTTTTAAAGCATAAGTCATTAATGGGGCGGAAAGATTAAAGTTGTAACACATCTGGTTACGTGTATTGGATTGCTGCTGTTGGTGTGTCAGGGATGCGTGAGTATTATTAACGCACAGGTTAGTCGCCCAGAACAAGTTTCTATTCCGAGAAGGGAAGGTCTGTTACCATATATTATTAGTCTTAGAGGTTTTATGCACATATACAATTATTCTGAGGATTTAAAACCGGTCATAAAAGCCGAATTGGAGCCAATGCTTTAGGGGAAAATAGTAACCATTAAAAAGAAACCTGCCCGCAACGGCAGATAACAGAGCGCTTGAGATTGACACCCAAAGGCTACGCCCTTCTCAAGCACTCGAACCGATGGGCGGGAAATTTGCTCGCTGTGCTTCGCAAAGAAAGGAGGTGATATAAAAAAAAAGAGTATTATTATCGCTTTGTTGGTTACATTTTGCAGTACTTTTGCTGTACCACCAAAAGCTATGGCAGGTGGTGCTGGTGAGGGGGCCATTATAGGTGCTGTGATAGGACTTGTTGCGTGGGCCATATCATCAGCATCATCGTCGGCAAAAGAAGACCCACAAAAAGAGGAAAAACCACGGAAGGAAGGGAAACTCGAAGGTAACTCCGATTTTATCCCTGATACTTGGGCTGATAGACTTTCTTCCCATTCGATGAATCACGATAAGCAGGCCGTGCTTGTCTATTCCTTTAGGGTGGAGTTCTAATCTATTAAGGAAATCATTCATGAAGGTATCGATATTACTTCCGTCAAGAATCCTTATGCAGCTTATACGCCGGACAAGGTTTCGCGTCAAATTTATTTCAATCCTCCTGACAATAGTATATCTCTTTACTGGCTGTTTTCCTGTGCACGTGGAGAAGTTCGATGCCGGGGACGCATCCTCAGGCAGATACTCACATACCGACAACGGGATAACAGTCTCGGTAGATCCATTCATAGAGGAAGAAAGGCTTAAAAAGTACTTCGGAGTCGACCTCCTGGCAAAGGGGATACTGCCTGTCTTTGTGTCGATAGAAAACGTAAAGAGCGAGGACGGCTTTATTCTGAACAGAAATGAGGTCAGGCTCGCGATGAAAGGAAAGGAAGGGAGAGGCAATACCGCCGGAAACCCTGATTATAAAATCCCTTCCGTTTTTCCCGCGCAAATGATAGCGATGGGCACAGTAATTTTCTCTCCCCTGTTAGGGCTGTTTATACACACTGCGGCCGGTGCGACGCAAGAGGTCGCAGTGGAGATTATAAGGAACATGGAGGAGAAGAAGATCGTCGACAAGACTGTGTACCAAGGTGGGTCAAACAGCGGCTTCCTCTACTTCTCCTTCCCTGGCTTTCAGGGGCCCAAAACCGATGATGAAGGGGCCCAGGCAGAGCTTAATAAAAAAAGGAAGGAGATAGCGGATAACATAGCAGGGTTCAACCTGAGCCTTAAGAACACAAGGACCAAAGAAAGGCTCCAATTTTCGATCAATACTGGCAGACATTAGGAGGATGCAATGTGTAAGCCTTTAACTTTCATTTTTCTCGCGGTACTGAGTTTGACCGTCATTTCCTGTTTAGGCAATCACGGCAGCAGGACAATCCCAAAAGACTTTGGGATGCAGAATACCGAGGTGAGGGATAAAATCCCGCTCCGGGCCGGCATTTATTTATCACCGGGGTTCAAAAAGTTTTCCTACAAGGACGTCTACCTGAGAGGAGCGCTAGGGCAGGAATTCTATGCCTTGATATCAATGGGTGATGCGCTTGAGGGTGGAAGCATCCTGGCATTAAAGAACATATTCAAGGAGGTCGTTTTAATTGACGGTATGGACCCCGAGCCTCTAAAGGAGAAGATAGACGTAGTGGTGACTCCTGAGGTTGTAAAGGTGGAAGTAAAGCTACTATATGTAGGTATAAACGAAAGGGCCGTCAGGGCTTCAATAAAATGGAGCATAGTAAGCGTTGAAGGGAAGGAAATCTACGTGAATACGGTTACCGGCGAGGGCAGCTATAAGCTCCCTCTATGGTTGGGAGGGAAAGATGCACCAGTAGAGGCGGCGGTGCCAGGCTATATCCGGGCATTGCAGGACCACTTCCTTAAAGCCCAGGATGACATCTACTCAAACAAGTGGTGGGCAAAACAGTGGTGGAAAGAGGGGGTAACAAAACCGGCCGGGGCAAATTAAGGGTGGAAAGGAGGAATTCCTATGCGCATAAAAAATACGGTTCTGATTTCATTTGTCTTACTTTTCTCGATTCTGCTGGCATCGTGTGTCACAATCAAATACAAACACAATAACATTAGCTACGACTCCCCTGAACCAGCGCTCGCTGCGCTAAAAAGTGATATAGACGCAATATTGAGTAAAGTTACAGAGACCAAGACACCTATTGGCGGTTCTGCAGTGGTGATCCTGCCCTCGCCCGTTTACGTTAAGAAAAATATCATAGTGTGGAAAGGAACCCCGCCTACCGACGATCTTAGGGAAAAGCTTGAACCATTTTATGCCGAATACTACCTGCTAAGCCATGGTTTACCTGGTGAAGGGGTTGAGAGGCGAAGGATCTTCGATAAGGTGGAAGTCATAAACAGCGACGACCCTGAGAACGTACCTTTCAACTCCGACGTCGCGCTCATACTTTCTAAAAAAGAAGGCGATGTACGCTGGTTCATAAAGAGGAAGAGAGACAAACCTGTTGTCCTGACGGAAATAGAAGAGGTGACCACCTCATTCCCGCCTGTCCAGAGGATGCTCCTGTGGCTCGATAACGTGGAGAAAGCCGCAAGAGGCCCAACAAAGTAATAGGGCAAGTTAGGAAGTAGGCAAAGGAGTATTTTAGGAAGGAAATGCTCGAAGTAGTAGAATAACAGAGGATTTAAGGTTAACAATCAAACAAAGATTATGCTCCTCTTTGTGGTGGAACCGTTATCTGCTCATTGAGGGCAGGGGAAAGGAAGGAAATATGATCAAAGGCTTTAATTTTGTAGCGGGGCTGATATTTATGATTGTATTACAAGGATGTTCTACTCTCCATGTACATCGGCATATGTTAAGCTTCCAAAATAGACCAGAAAAATTACCACTAGAAGTAGGTCTCTTCCTGAGTGATAAAGAACGGAACTATGATATCACAGTACTGCTTGGCAGCAAATTTATGATAGGCGAAGCCTTAGAAGTAGCGGCGGTTGAATCGCTAGGAAAAGTTTTTCGTGCAGTTTCCATTTTTAGTGAGAAAGACAGGGTCCCGCCAGATATTGAAAGAATAATTGTTATTAAATTTGGCCCTGAGACAATCGCTTCAACATCCGGTGGTTTTCGTAAAGCTAAGACAGAATTATTCTGTGAAGTGTATGGTAAGGAATGGAATTTACTCTGGAAAGAAACCTCAATAGGGAACGCCACTTTAGAGATAGAAAAAATACAGTTTAATATTTTAGGAGGAGCAGCCGGCGGAGCTGCAAGTGGATACGCAGCGGGAGTCAGAAATGAAAGAGAAATGATACAGATTAACACTGAGAGCCTAATCTCAGCTTTAGAACAACTCAACGATAAGATTTTAACATCCGGGAAAGAACCCATATTAAGAGGGAAATAGAAGATTGAGAAAAGGATTATTTTGAATTTAAAGCGGAGGCCGCTTCATGTTGCCCGCTTTAATGTTGAATTAAAATTTGGAACGGAAGCAGGCAGCACGGCGTAAAGCCATAACGTTATCTGCTCATTAAGGGTATTGGGATGTTTGGGGTCAAGTCTTGAAATATAGCGTGCCCAGCGAAGGGTACTGCATTCTAACGGGTGGAAGTCCCGTCATGGTAAAAGCTGGAGCTATGTAGCTTGAATGGTAAACCCTCTGATGTCAGACCTTGAATCTTGACGTAAATCCAAGGGTGCTTGTGGGTGTCAGCCCTTGAAAATTGGCGTGCCCAGCGAAGGGAAGAACTTAAAGGGGACGGTTCTCTTTATTTCTTCCGCCGCCCTATTTGCCTCCTTTACGGCTTTATCAACTCCTGAATTTTATCCTTCTCCTTTATTTTCTCGACGAATCCTTCACTAACATGCATCACCCTCCTTTGTCTTCCGACAACTAAAGGTAAACAGGGTGACCATCAATGGGGAGGTGATAAGTGGATATTTGGAGACCCTATATCCTGCTTACACATACAACAAGCAAAATCTCTGTTGACAAAAAAATACCTTCTGCCTACTATATCCTCAACAAACCAAGTTCATAGTGCGATATGGAGGTTATTGTTAGAAGGAGCTACAATGAGGCTGAGCTTTGAGTGGGACGAAGAGAAAGCCAAAGCTAATCTTAAACTAAAATAGTAGAGATGGAGGACAACGATATGCGTACAGAATATGATTTTACTGGTGGAGTGCGTGGCAAGCACTACAAAGCAATGCAAGCTGGGTATACAATCACTATTCATAAGGCGGATGGTACAACTGTTGTTAAGGACGTGATGCCAAAAGATGGTGCAGTTGTTATAGAACCAGATATTCGAGCATACTTCCCGGACTCGGAATCTGTGAATAAAACTCTGCGTTGTTTAATTCCAATACTGTCTAAAAAGCGTAGGACAAAGGCGAAGAAAGCTGGACAGAAATAAAAGTGTAGAGAGCTTGTCGTAGGGCTTAATCGATAATAACCTTGAGCCCCATTGCTTAAGAAAGGAGATAAAGACCCTATTGCTACTCTCTATTCTGACTCCCCCGGTATTGGAAAAGGCTCAACAATTATTGTAAATTCTCAATAAGTTGAGGTAAAACGATGATCTCATTTTTATAACTCATTGAAAAATAATATATTTTTATGGGGAAAATGGGACGGTTCTATTTTTACCGAGGGATTTCCGTTTGACTTCAGTAGGATTCTATGATATTTTCCAGTCATCATGATCAATGAAAAAGACAGGGCGATGTGCCTGGAATTCCGGGAACGTCTATCAGAACGTATTAAGGTAATAGAGTGTCGATTGTTTGGTTCCCGTGCCAGGGGTGATGCTGAGGAGGACTCTGATTTTGATATCTTTGTAGAAGTAGAAGATAACGATGAGTCAACAGAACGGATTATTAGTGATGTGGCATGGGAGGTTGGATTTGAACATGGTGTTGTAATCACAACTGTGGTCTATTCCAGAAAGGAACTCGAAGAAGGTCCCATGCAGGAGAGCCTTCTCTATAAAAATGTAATACGGGAAGGGGTTTCCATTTGAAACCTGATGACCGTGCTACTCTTATTCAATTGCGGTTAAACCAAGCTTCTGAGACACTCCATGAATCACAAGTTCTCCTTGAGCAAAACAGTCCAAGAGGAGCCATTAACAGAGCCTACTATGCTATGTTCTATGCGCTGTGCCGGTGATATTTTACGGAGCCCCCCTACAATTCAAGGATATTTTACAATATCTTTAAGAATATATCCAGGTCAATCAACCTCAACTCTTCCTTATCCTCAAGGAATCTTGCCACATCCTGTCTTGCTTTTTTAAAATCAATCCTTTTCAACTCTTCCCGCATGAATTCTTTGAAATTACGCTCAGTCACCGGTTTAAATTCAGGGTGGGTCTGCTTAATAGCGCTGCGGAGAAGTTCAAAATTAGGTTTTGTTTTCTTTCCCAGATACCAAAGCAGGTCATAAAAGTCCCTCCCCTTTACAAATCCTCGGAAAAAACATGCATGAAGCTTTGTGGCATAAAGAGACGGCAGGTCAAAGTGAGTAACAGTGAATACGTACATCTTGTTTATAAGTGATATTTCCGTTCTTGCCCCCTTCGGAGGATAACTATCAATTTCAACATTGACAACAAGCCTTTCCCCTTTGTGTGAAGACAGGGCTAGGGGCATCAGAATATTTTTAAACCTGATTTCAATTGTTTTAACAATATTACGCTCAACTGTCTTTAATTCAATCTCAAGTCCATACGACTCCAATTGATTTCTGAGACGTCCTGCAAACAGTTCAAAGTCAAAATGAGACTTTCTGAAGAGTGAAAAGTCAAGGTCTTCAGAAAATCTTCTCAGATCATAGAGAATACGGAGTGCAGTACCACCAACAAAGCCCAGGTTTTTAAAATATCCGGTATCATAGATAATTTTTAAGATGAGAATTTGAAGGAATTCCCTGAGATGGTTGGCCTTTTCCTCCCGGGTATGGTACCCTCCAATCTGTTTACGTAAAATGTCAATCAAGGCGCTATCCTCTCTGAGTATTAATAAATTCGATGAATGCCTTCACCACACTTACCAATTTCTTGCATCGAAAAAGGGTTGCAAGGTTCAATAAATATTCAGAATCAATCTGATCAAGATTCTGAAAGCGATACGATAAGTCAAAGATTTCAGGCCGGTTGAGTGTGAAACGTCCGAGGTTCAGATAAATGAAGTCAACAATAGCTTTTTCCGGCGTTGCAATCATAAAAGACAGATTATTTTCATCCTTTGTTCCTCTAAATCCATCAAAACAGGGGATGCCGATATGCTGATAAATAAAGAGACCAAATGGATTCTGAAATCGGCTTGTCTTTCGTGTTGTTACAGAGGTAACGTCAACAACCCTTTCTGGGATTAAATCATAAAATCCCAGGGCATACTCCGTACTGACATAAGATGGAGCATAAATCTGGTTTGCTAAAAAATACCTTGATGGAGTTATCTTCCGGTCATGTTCATTTAAAACATACAGTCCCTTCTTGATTTCCAATACAAGACCCTTTTTCTTCCAATAGCTTAGTTGATTCCTTAAAACAGCCTCTTTCTCACCAAATGCAGAGAGTTGAGAGGAAGAAAAGACCGGAAAATCCTTGACTTTGTTCTTGAAATCTAAATACTTCATGTTTCTTCAAATCACATATTATTATTACTTACAGAAATAATATAATAAGGTAAGATGTTAGTCAATGTCCAAAAAATTGACTTGACAACATCAAAGAAAAATTTTAAATTAATATATCCCTACAAAAAAAGTTGGTAATTTTAAATAAAAGGAGGTGTATCATGATAGAATTGAGTGATTTCGACAGATTTGGTGTAGAAGGGATGACTAAGGAGGAGTATATAGAGAAGCAGGAGGATGTGGTAAAGAATTGCTTGTGTATGAAGTGTCCCACATACGTAAAGGGGGATGCTCCTACCGGATATTGTTTTCCACTTGTTGGAACGAGCAGGATAATACATGCTGAGAAGAACTGTATCTGCGAGACCTGTCCGGTCTACAAGGAGAACGAGCTGGACCACACCTTCTACTGCACACGTTGTTCAGAGCTATGTCAGACGCAAAAGAAACAGGTTCTTAGCGGACCGTAAGATACTATTTACTTTACCCCCCTCTTTTATGACATAGTGTGCGAAGTTGACGCTCAAAAATGCCCAGGTGACCCGCTTTTTTCAGTGTCAACTATTCAGGGGTTTTTCCAGCTATTGCTTCTCTTCAGGTGTAGTCATGGCAACGCCCTATACAACTTTTATCACTTGACAAAATTAAAGAGTTCAATTAAGGTGTGTGCTTACCACTGGAGGGAAGTAAACAGTGCTTATGACCTATCTCCCGGTGTTAATAATAGTTGGCTTTGTATTTGCCCTCTCTGTTACCGTCCTCTTTGTGAACTCCATTGTCAGCCCAAAAAATCCGTTTAAAGAGAAGTTGTCCCCGTGGGAGTGCGGCATGGAGCCCATAGGGAATGCCTCGGCAGGACACTTCAGGATCCACTTCTTTATCATAGCGATCCTGTTTATCGTTTTTGATGTTGAAACCCTGTTTTTATTCCCCTGGGCGGTTGTCTTGAAGAATTTAGGGGCATTCGCCTTTGTCGAGATGTTTATATTTATGGCCATACTTGTTATTGGCCTTATATATGCCTGGAAAAAGGGGGCGCTGGAATGGGTGTAACTGAAGGCAACGTGTTGTTTACAACTGTGGATAATATTGTGAACTGGGGCCGAAGGTCTGCCCTCTGGCCAATGACATTCGGTCTGGCCTGTTGCGCAATAGAAATGATTGCTGCAGGGTGTTCAAGGTATGACACTGACAGATTCGGGATAGTATTCAGGCCGTCTCCGAGGCAGTCGGATGTTATGATAGTTGCAGGCACCATGACAAAGAAGATGGCCCCGGCGGTAAAAAGGCTTTATGACCAAATGCCGGAGCCCAAATGGGTCATTGCCATGGGTGGTTGTGCGTCGGCAGGCGGGCCGTTCAATACATATAGCGTTGTCCAGGGGACGGATCTTGTCGTTCCTGTAGATGTGTATATACCCGGGTGTCCACCGAGACCGGAAGCGCTCATGTACGGTTTCTTACAATTACAGGAGAAGATAAGAAGGGAGATGCCGTCGGTACTCTCTAAATTCTTAAAGTCTTAACATAATGGTAGATAAAGATACAGAAAAAGACAAGGCACTGTTAGAGCATCCTGTTTTGGTACAGAAAATCCGGAGCAGGTTTGGAAAGGCGATAATTGAGACAACGATTTTTCGTGGAGAGATAACCCATTTAGTGGAAAAGGATGATATTATTGATATATGTAATTTCCTGAAATATGATTTAGACCTCCAGTTTAACTTCCTCTCTGATGTAGTTGGTGTTGATTGCCGTCCCCTCAATTCGAGTTTTGAAGTGCTCTATCACCTCTACTCCATCCCCAGGAAGCATCGCCTCAGACTGAAGGTGAGGATAAAGGAAAATGAGAATGTACCTTCAGTCACCTCAGTGTGGAGTAGTGCAGACTGGGCAGAGAGGGAGGCATATGATATGGTGGGGATAGTTTTTGAGGGGCATCCGAATCTGAAACGTATATATATGCCGTTGGACTGGGAAGGCTATCCCTTGAGAAGGGACTATCCGCTTGTGGGGTATAAGGATCAGTATAACCCTTGCGGGGTGGAGAAGAATAATAAGCAAAGTAAGAAGTAAGAAGTAAAAAGACGTAGGGACAGACCTTTAGGTCTGTCCAATCAGTACCAGGTTAGAGGCTGAATGTCAGAGGTTATGGATATAACAACAAATAATAGTGAGATAACGACAAGGGAGATTTCCCTGAACATGGGGCCGCAGCACCCGTCAACCCATGGTGTCATGCACCTTGTGCTGCATCTGCAGGGTGAGAAGATATTAAGAGTAGAACCTGATATCGGATACCTCCACAGGGGGATGGAGAAGATTGCCGAGAACCTCCTCTACTGGCAGTTTGTACCATATACTGACAGACTTGACTACCTGAGCAGCATGACTAACAACCTCGCTTATGTAATGGCAGTGGAGAAGCTGCTCGGTATTGCTATCCCTGAGAGGGCCAAATATATAAGGGTTATAGTATCGGAGTTATCGCGTATTTCCAGTCATCTCCTCGCCGTTGGTGCATGGGGGCTTGATCTTGGGGCCATCACAATGGTCCTTTACGCCTTCAGGGAAAGGGAGATGGTAATGGATCTCTTCGAGATGCTCTGTGGGGCAAGGCTGACATACAACTACATGAGGATCGGCGGGGTAAGGGGGGACCTCCCTCCAGGTTTTAAAGAGAAGTGCGCAGATTTTGTCCGTATCTTCCCGAAACGGGTTGATGAATATGAGCAGCTTCTTACGGGGAACCGGATATGGCTGCAGAGGAATAAGGGGATCGGGGTGATATCAGCCAGGGACGCCGCAGACCTTGGTCTTACCGGACCTTCACTCAGGGGTTCAGGTGTTAAGTGGGATATAAGGAAGGATGAACCTTACCTTGTTTATGACAGGTTCGATTTTAATGTCCCGGTTGGGAAGAATGGCGACTGCTTTGACAGATACATGTGCAGGGTGGAGGAGATGAGGCAGGCGGCAAGGATTATTTTACAGGCAATGCAGCAGATACCGGATGGGCCTGTGAATGCTGATATACCGGAGATAGTCCCGCCGCCCAGAGAGAACATGAACACAAATATGGAGGCGCTCATACACCATTTTAAAATAGTCTCTAACGGGTTTAATGCGCCTAAGGGTGAGGTCTACTCCTCCATTGAAGCCCCGAAGGGGGAGCTTGGATTTTATATAATGAGTGATGGCTCTGAGAAACCATTCAGGGTAAAGATCAGGGCGCCGTCCTTTGTGGCCCTCCAGAGTATTGACCCTATGTCGAGGGGTGCATATTTTGCTGACGTAGTGGCAGTTATATCGAGCCTTGATCCGGTGTTCGGAGAAGTAGATAAGTAAGACGTGAGAAGTAAGACGTGAGACGTGAAAGGAACGTAAAGTGCTTTCGGAAGTGGCTGTAAACGAGATCAAGGATATAACAACGAGGTATCCAACGAAACGCTCGTGTGTTATGCCGGCCCTCTATGTGATTCAAAAAGAGTATGGCTATATAACAGAAGAGGGTATGAGGGAGGTTGCCCGGATTCTCGGCGTCAGACCTGTCATAGTCTTTGAGGTTTCTACCTTCTACACCATGTATAATAAAAAACCTGTAGGGAAATATCATGTTCAGGTTTGTACCAATATCGCATGTTCACTCTTAAACGGCGAGCATATTGTAAAGGTTATTTCAAGAAAATTAGGGATAAAGGTCAAGGAGACCACCACTGATAAAAAGTTTACACTCTCAACTGTTGAATGTCTCGGCTCCTGCGGGACTGCCCCGATGATGCAGGTAAATGACAGATATTATGAGAACCTTAGTGATGATAAGGTTGAGGAGATATTAAACGGCTTGAAATGAAACATTATGTTTGAACCTGTTTTGCTGAAAAATATCAATATCCCCGATTCGTTTAAGATAGCCGCATATCTTAACAATGGCGGGTATCAGGCATTAAAGAAGGCCATTACACTCACTCCTGATACCATAATCCAGATGGTAAAGGATTCCGGGCTGAGGGGACGTGGTGGTGCAGGGTTTTCTACCGGGCTTAAATGGAGCTTTATACCGAAGGACCCCACTATCCAGAAGTATCTCTGCTGTAATGCTGATGAGGGGGAGCCGGGCACATTCAAAGACAGGGCGATAATAGAGTATGATCCCCATCAGCTCATAGAGGGGATGGCCATTGCATCATACGCTATCGGTGCAGACACGGCATACATATATATACGCGGTGAGTTTGCACTTGGGGCTGACAGGCTTGAGGATGCTATCCGGGAGGCTTATGCAAAGGGGTATTTAGGCAAGAATATCCTGAAGAGTAATTTCAGTCTTGATATTTACGTCCACAGGGGGGCAGGGGCGTATATATGCGGCGAGGAGACGGCACTCCTCGAATCAATAGAGGGACGGCGGGCGCTGCCCCGCATTAAACCGCCTTTCCCGGCACTGGTCGGCCTGTTTGGGAAACCTACAGTTATAAATAATGTGGAGACACTTGCCTGTGTACCCCACATTATCAACAGAGGTGCAATCTGGTTTGCCTCCATCGGACCGGCAAAAAGCCCCGGACCTAAGCTCTTTGGGGTAAGTGGAGGCGTCAATAAACCGGGGCTCTATGAGCTCCCCATGGGTACCCCCCTGCGGGAGATCATTTACACCCATGCAGGTGGTGTCAAGGCGGGGAGAACCTTTAAGGCCGTTATACCTGGCGGCGTGTCTGCGCCTATGCTTGTTGAAAAAGACCTTGACACCCCGATGGATTTCGACTCTCTTGCCGCAAAGGGCTCAATGCTCGGAAGCGGGGCTGTTGTCGTGATAGATGACAACACGTGTATTGTCAAGGCAGCCCTTATTACACATGAGTTTTTCCATCATGAGTCTTGCGGAAAGTGCACCCCCTGCAGGGAGGGACTTGACTGGATAGCCAAGGTGATGCGCAGGATTGAGCACGGGGAGGGGAAAGAGGGCGACATTGATCTGCTCCTCAAGCTGTGCGTAGACATCTTTGGACGGACATTCTGTCCCCTTGGAGACGGGGCAGTAATGGCCCTCAGAGGCGCTGTAAATAATTTTAGGGAAGAGTTTGAGTACCATGTGGAGAATAAGAAATGCATGGTGAACAGCTAATGCAAAAGTCAAATATCAAAGTTCAAAATGACACGACCCACTTCGTGGGTACCCCGAATTCAAAAAGGAGAGGCTCTTGCAAAAGTATAAAAATGGTGTCATTCCCGCATGGTTTTAGCGGGAATCTAGTGTTTTATTACAGAAAATCATATCCGTCCCCGAGTGTTTCTATCCCCGATAGAATCGCTCGGGGACGGATAGAAGATTTCGGGGATGACACAGACTTTTGCAAGAACCTCAGGATAATTAATTTTACATTTTAATCTGTCATTTTGATTTTTGATTTTTGACCTTTGATTTATCGATATGTCCACAGTAAAGATAAACGGTAAAGAGATTACAGTAGATGACGGGACGTTAATCCTTGATGCTGCGAGGATGGCCGGGTTTGAGATACCGACCATGTGTTATCATGCAAGGCTGAGTAAGCTTGCCTCCTGCAGGGTCTGTCTTGTCGAGATAGTGGGGCAGAAGAAGCTCCAGCCGTCATGCGTGACCCCTGTGATGCACAACATGGAGGTTCTGACAGAATCTCCGGTTGTCAAGTCTGCAAGGTCATCCATGATAGAACTCCTCCTCGCAAACCATCCGCTTGACTGTCCTGTGTGTGATAAAGGCGGGGAGTGTGAACTGCAGGATGTGACCTTTAAATTCGGTCCCAGAAATAGCCCCTTTGCTGAATGGAAGCGGCGGTTCAACGAAGAGGACTACATATTAAGCCCCGTAATTGTACAGAATACGAACAGGTGTATCCAGTGTAAGAGGTGTGTACGGATATGTGCAGAGGTTGTTGGAGCAGGTGTGCTTGGCTCTATCGGACGTGGTGCAGAGACGGAAGAGACGAGTTTTGTTAAGGGTTACTTAGACTGTGACCACTGCGGGAACTGCATTGAGGTCTGTCCGGTAGGTTCTCTTATGAGCAGGCCGTACCGGTATAAGTCAAGGCCCTGGGACCTGAAAGGCGTTGATACTGTATGTACGTACTGCGGCACCGGCTGCCAGTTAACGGTGCAGGCAAGGGATGGCGAGGTGCTGAGGGTTATTTCTAAACCTGACAGCGGCATAAACAATGAGACTTTATGCGCGAGGGGGCGATTCGGCTACTCTTTTATAAACAGCCATGAGAGGCTTGTGACCCCAATGGTCAGGGTTAACGGTGTCCTTGAACCCTCTACATGGGATGAGGCGATCAAGGTTATAAGGCAAGGGTTAACTGGGGCCATAAAAATCGGAGAAAAGATAGGCGGCATTGCCTCGAGCAGGTTTACCAACGAAGAACTCTACCTCTTTCAGAAACTTATGAGAGTTGCGTTGAAGACAAACAACATAGACTCAAGCAGCAGGTGGCATACCGGTACGGTAAGGGACTATGTTGATATTATGGGGTTAAAGAACGGCGGTGTGTCAATATATGATGCCTTAAAGGCCGACTCATTGCTTATTATAGGGTCGGGTATCTCTGATGAGAACCCTGTGACAGATTATATTATCAGGCGTCTTTCAAGCTACAGGAAGATGAACATAATAATCGTCTCACCGCGGGGTTTAAGGCTTGACAGTTCGGCTGCAGTATCCATACGGCACAGGCCCGGGACAGAGGCGGAGGTAATCGGGGAGATCTCGAAGGTTATTGAGAAGAGTAAGGATGTGTCAAAAGATAAGATCGCATCAGTAACATCTGCAGATTGGGGGGGCACAGGGTCAGCAGCAGAACTTATAAAGACCTCGAATTCCGTATCAATAGCGGTTGGAAATGATTTGTTGAGGACTCCTTTACAACTAAGTTTCCTGAAAACCTTTGTGGAGTTGTTAAAAGGACTCGGCAAGGATGTCAGACTCTTCCCGGTTCTTGACAGGGCAAACCAGAGGGGTGCCTGGGATATGGGTGTTCATCCGGGTATTCTTCCGGGATACAGGCACACGGACGAAGAAGGATTAGGATGTGACGGGATAATAGAGGCGGCGTTGAAAGGAGAGGTCGGTGCACTTTATGTGGCAGGGGAGGATATCATCTCTGATTTCCCCGATGGAGGGGCTGCAAAAGAGGCGCTCAGCAAGGTTAAGTTCCTCATAGTGCAGGATATATTCCTTACAGGGACAGCGAAAATGGCCAATGTAGTTCTTCCTGGTGCAAGCTTTGTCGAGAAAGAGGGGACATTTACAAATCAGGAGGGCCGGGTACAGAGATTAAGAAGGCTTTATAAACCCCATGGCGATGTGAAGGCTGACTGGGAGATATTTGTCTTGGTCGGCGAGGCAGTGGGGCATTCATTTCACTTCGGGTCTGTATCAGAGGTGTTTGAAGAGATAAGAGAAGTGGCGCCCATGTACCGTGAGATAAACTTTTATGGCCTGAATGGGGATGGTGCAATCCTGCAGGCGGCGGGTAGCGCCGACCTTTATGGTCGGCTTAATAAGTCAACCTCAACCCCCCCTTCCCCCACTTTAGAAAAGGGGGGGGTCTTTCAAAAGGGGGCGGGTAATAGTGGGGGGGGGGAAGACCCCGAGTATCCGTTTACCCTGATTACCGGCAATCACCTCTACCACTCAGGAAGGCTATCTCTAAAGGCTGATACATTGAGAGACATCCTGTCTGAGGCCATTGTGGAGATCAGTGAGGAAGATGCGAATGATCTGAGGATCAATGAGGGTGATAAGGTGAGGGTAAAGGGTAAGAGGTATGAGGCTGCATTAACTGCTAAGATTAATAAAGGGTCAATGAGGGGGGTTGTATTCATACCGGAGAATTTTGATGACGTCCATGTAAATATGTTTTTTACAAAAGGGGAAGGATACCCGAAGGTTAGGGTAATTCACCCCCACCCTATCCCTCCCCCTTACAGGGGGAGGGAAAAAGGGAGGGGGTAGGGAGAGCAAGATGGTTGAGCCAAAGTCGCTGCGCGAAATATATTTTTTCTCAGACCTTAATGATAATGAGCTTGGAGTTATATCCAAGGTGTTAAAAGAAAAGGATTTCAAAACAGGAGCTACGGTCTTCAAAGAAGGTGAAGATGGCCAGTCCCTTTACATAATAAAGAGGGGGGAGGTTAAGGCGTGTAAGTCTACACCGGAGGGGGACCTGCTGACACTTATGCTGCACAAAGATGGAGAGATATTTGGAGAGATGTCATTTCTCGACGGCAGGCCCCGTTCAGCCACAATAGTTGCAATTACGGATACAAAGACTTACGTGCTGGAGCAGGGGGACTTTGAAACGCTTGTAGATAATCACCCCCGGTTGATATACAAATTGCTCAAGAATATCGTATTTCATATCCATTCCATAGTGAGAGGGATGAACTCAAGATATTTAGAGATGATTAATTATATGTGGGGGAGGAAGAGATAAATTAGGTAGCAGGTAGCTGGTAGCAGGTAGCTGGTAGCTGGTAGCAGGTAGCTGGTAGCTGGTAGGAGGTAGCAGGTAAGACGTTAGAAGCAAGACAGTAGAAGTTAGATGTAAGAAGTTAGACGTTGGAAAGGGGCTTTGTGTTTGATCTAATTAATATGAACCCTATGTTAGTCATGATCCTGGAAGTTTTATTAATCTGTGTTAAGGTCGTAGTGGTTTCTTTGATACTGTTCATGCTGCCCCTTCCTTTAACTTATATGGAGCGTAAAGTGGCAGGGCATATTCAGGTGAGGCTTGGGCCTTTCAGGACGGGGCCGCACGGTATACTGCAGCCCTTTGCAGATATGATAAAACTGATGTTCAAAGAAGATATTGTCCCTGCAAAGGCAGACAAGTGGCTCTTTAAGATAGCCCCTGTAATAGCGATGGTTCCTGTATTTGCAGTATATGCCACTGTCCCATTCGGGGAGAGTATAACCATCCCATATATAAACAAAGAGATCACCATGTACATATCTGATATGAATGTGGGCATACTCTATGTCCTTGCAATTGCGGGTATAAGCGTATACGGGATAATCCTCGGCGGCTGGGCATCAAACAGTAAATATGCACTTTTTGGCGGCCTCCGTTCATCCGCGCAGATGATAAGCTATGAACTTGCACTCAGCTTTGCATGCGTAGGTGTAGTTATGCTTTCAAACTCCTTAAGCCTGGTAGATATAGTAAAATCCCAGAGTAACTGGCGCTGGAATATCCTATACCAGCCTGTAGGATTTTTTATATTCCTTATCGCAGGGATAGCGGAGATAAACCGTATACCCTTTGACATGCCTGAAGATGAGGGGACTCTCGGTGCCGGCTATCATGCAGAATACAGTGCAATGAGATTTGCATTCTTCATGCTTACAGAGTATGTAGCGATGGTCACCATCTCAACCTTAGCGGTTCTCCTCTTCTTCGGTGGATGGGACGGTCCTGGCTTTCTGCCGGGTATCGTATGGTTCGTGATAAAGGTCGTGGCATTCATATACCTGTTCATGTGGGCGAGATTTACTTATCCGAGATACAGGTTCGATCAATTGATGACAATCGGATGGAAGATATTATTGCCGTTGTCATTGTTGAACATCTTGATTACGGGACTTGTGATTATATAAGATGCAAATGGACATAAAATGGTCATGAACTGTGGGCTTACAAAGGGGGATGAAAATTACCCCTCACCCCCCGATAAATACTTCGGGGGCAAGCTTTAATCCTCTCCCCTAAGGGGAGAGGGTAGGGTGAGGGGGTTACGAAGGGCATTTTCAGATGAAAAACAACAACAGCAATATAAACCTTAAAAATCTCTTTAAAAAGGTCTTTTTTGTAGACCTAGTCCAGGGACTCATTGTCACCTTCGGTTATACCTTTTCAAAGACTATCACCCTCAGATATCCGGATGAGGAGAAGTGGATACCTTATAAGAGATTCAGGGGACTACATACCTTAAACAGGAACAAAGAAGGTAAGGAGTTATGCGTCGGGTGTGAGCTTTGCGCCAAGTCATGTCCGACCAATTGTATAAAGGTTGTCCCCGCGCAGGATAAGACAGGGAAAGGGATTGCAGACAGGGTTGCGGCAAGGTGGGAGATAAATCTGTTACGCTGCATGTTTTGCGGGTTTTGTGAGGATGCCTGCCCTACAGAGGCGCTGAAGCTGGGGAGGGAGTATGAGCTGGCGAGCCTTTCCATGCAGGGACAGTTACGCACCAAGGAGGAGCTCCTTGCCCCCCAGGAGATACCGGTAAACTTTGAAGGTGGTGTGATTGTTAAGGCAAGGCTTGGGAGAGATGAAGATGAGGTTAGTGTGAAGCCTGACCTAAGTGTGCAGAAAAGGTGGTGGTAGCGGTGCATAGTCATGAGTCAGGAGTAGGGTGGTATTTTCAGGTGACCACTGTTCGCCTGTTCCCTACTCTACCACAAAGGATTATAAAAATCCCCCTTTTTCAAAGGGGGAAATTAGTTCCCCCCCTTTAGAAAAGGGGGGTAAAAGTCCCCCTTTTTTAAAGGGGGATTTAGGGGGATTATGGGGGATAAGTCCCCCTTTTTTAAAGGGGGATTTAGGGGGATTATGGGGTAAGGGGGGATTTGAAAGGTATTTTCAGGTGAAGTTATACAGAGATTTTAGTAATGGCTGAGACGGTGTTTTTCTTTATATTTGCAATTATAGCTGTGGGTTCCGCTGTGGCTGTGGTCACTCTGCGGAATCCGGTTCATAGCGTTATATCTCTTATGGTCTGCTTTCTGCAGATGGCGGCGCTGTTTGTGCTCTTACGTTCCCCGTTCCTGGCTGCGGTTCAGATATTTGTATATGTTGGTGCAGTCTTAGTACTATTCTTATTCGTAATTATGATGCTGGATATACGTCAGGCCAGTATGGAGCGGTTTGTGTCAGGAGGACACTTCTGGGTGATAGCCCTCTTAGTGGTGCTTATTGCTGAGATGATATTTATTGTGTCGAGGAGTAAGTTTACAAACATGGCAGTTGCCACTGGGAGCCGCCTTGACGGGAGTGTAAAGGAGATGGGTACGGCGCTGTTTACAAAATATCTCCTCCCCTTTGAGGTGATTTCACTTATACTGCTTGTAGCATTGCTTGGGGCGATTGTGTTGGGAAAAAAGGAGCTAAGGTAAAATGGTTCCGTTGTCATGGTATATTATTCTCAGCTCTGTTCTCTTTATAATCGGGACGGCAGGTGTGCTCCTCAGGCGCAATATCCTCATCGTCCTGATGTCCGTTGAGCTTATATTAAACTCGGTGAATATCAACCTTGTGGCCTTCTCATATTATTTGCAGGATCTTCGCGGACAGGTCTTCTCTATATTTGTCATAACCGTTGCGGCGGCTGAGGTTGCAGTGGCGCTTGGCATATTGATTGCCCTGGTGCGGAACAGGGGCGCTATTAATGTAGACGATATAAGGACTATGAAAGGATAATTATTAATGCAAAAATCAAAGTTCAAAATTCAAAATGACAAATTAAAGTTCAAAGATGAATCATTTATTTTGCATTTTGCATTACATTTTGATTTTTGATTTATTATTGGAGCAGCTTAATGCGGCGGGCAGTCTGTATGCTAATGTTATTAACAGTCTCAGAATAATGACGACATTTCTTTGCAAAATCCCTCCTAACCTCCCTTTTCCAAAGGGAGGGATAATCCCCCTCTTTGAAAAAGAGGGGTTAGGGGAGATTTCCTCAATGATGTCTATTCAATTTTGA